>JBAYGX010000027.1:0-14922 GCA_041666465.1 Candidatus Altimarinota bacterium | reverse complement strand
TCATTTATTTGCGCATCTTTTTCAATATAAGTATCCGTATGCGGAATATAAGCCTCAGGCTGATAATAATCGTAATAAGAAATGAAATAACTGATTGCATTTTCAGGGAAAAAACTCTTGAACTCGGAAAATAATTGAGCCGCAAGAGTCTTATTATGAGCAATCACAAGCGTCGGCCTCTGAATCGCCTCAACCAATTTAGCCATAACAAAAGTCTTACCGGTACCGGTCGCACCAAGAAGAGTCTGAAATTTCTTACCGGCCTCAAGACCTTTCAGAAGTTTGGCAATCGCAGTCGGCTGATCGCCTGTCGGTTCAAAAGGAGAAACCAGTTTAAATTTGTTATCTTGCATGAAGGGAATTATTGGTTAGTACACCCGGCATCTCGCACGCCTTGAGTAAAAGCAACGCATTGGTTCTCAATACATTGAGGAGTATCAGACCCGGGTCCATCGCAACCATCAAGACATTCTTGAGAATAATCCATGTTCTCAGAATACCAAGTGCCATTAACGGCACCTTGAGAACAAGAATTCTTACAATCGGTATCGACTACACAATCGTATTTGCCTTCCTGAGAGATAGTTTGAGTACAGCCAGCAAAAAGAATAAGCAGCCCGAATACAATTATAACTTTTTTCATATGTCTTTACTTAATTTTAGCTGGTTAAAGATAACACAAAAGAAAAGATGAAGCAAAAGACTTTTTGACAAAAAAAAGACAAATGTGCAAAACTAAAGAGAGGGTAATAATCTAAAACAACCATGAAACCAGAAACGAAAAAAATCATTAAAAAAACTTTATTGGTAATCGGTATAGACATCGCAATTCTTGCGATTGTGATAGGGATAGGAGCCGCATTAATCATTCCGAGATGTACGAGCGATTGCGAAATAAGAGGCGAAATGCTCGGAACAGGCGCCATAAGATTTGTCTTCTTTATAGATTTTGTCTGGGGAGTTGTTTATTTGATTAGGAAAAAACATAAATAAAAGGTCGCTTCGTCCCTCCGGGACTGCGCGACTTTGGTACGCCCGGCAGGAATCGAACCTGCGACCTCTAGGTCCGCAACCTAGCGTTCTATCCACTGAACTACGGGCGCATATACATAAAAAGGCTGAAAACAGTGGGATTTTAAGCCAAAAACACATCTTGAGCAATCTCTTCTCTTTCTTTTCTATTCTTCTCTTCATCCCCTCTTCACTAGCTTACTAGTTTTACTAGAAACCAGGTCCTCTCTTTATCCTCCTTACTAGCATCTTAACTATCTTTACTAGAAACTAAGTCCTTTCTTCAGCCTCTTCACTGCCTCTTCTCGACTTTCCGCCCCAAAAATATAATTTCCCGCCACAAGCACACTCGCGCCCGCCTTAACACAAGCCGGTCCTGTTTCGTCATTTATCCCACCATCAACCGAAACCTCCCCTTTGAAACCCATATCTCTAATCCAAGAAATTTTACCCAAAGCGGACTCCATAAATTTCTGCCCACCAAACCCAGGCTCAACGCTCATCACTAAAACCAAATCCAACTCCTCCAAAAACTCCTTCAAAACATCAATCGGCGTTCCGGGCTTAACCGAAACACCACACTTCATTCCATTTTCCCTAATCAACCCAAGAACACCGCGCAAGTCCGGACAAGCCTCATAATGCACAGTCAAATAATTCGTCCCCGCTTTTGCAAAATCCAAAACGAATTTTTCAGGCGAATCAATCATTAAATGCACATCTTTAACCAAATTCGTTTTAATACATTTCACAACCGGCGCGCCAATCGTAAGATTCGGTACGAAATGTCCATCCATAACGTCCACATGAACCCAATCGACAAACTTCTCAATCGAAGCAATCTCCTCATTAAGCCTCCCGAAATCCGCCGACAATATTGATGGTGCAATTTTCATGAAGGTAATAACTTATAGGTTGTAGGTTATAGATTGAAGAGGGATTTTTTCTTTCTCTTCTCTCTTTTTCTTCACTAGTTCACTATCTTCATTAGTCTACTAGCTCCTCTCTTAATCCTCTTCTCTTCACTAGCATCTTAACTATCTTATCTAGCTTACTAGGTCCTACTTCATCATCATCTTCTCAATCCTCCTCTTATGCCTTTCCTCCCCCGAAAAATTCGTCTTAAGAAAAACATCCAACATCTTAATTCCAACCTCCTCCGAAGACACTCGTCCTCCCATACAAATAACCTGCGCATCATTATGTTCACGAGCCATTTGCGCCATCGATTCATTCGTACATAACGCAGCTCGAATCCCGGGAAACTTATTGGCGACCATAGACATTCCTATACCTGTCCCGCAAACTAGAACTCCTCGAGAAGCCGGCTCTTCATGAACTTTTTCACAAACCTCTATCGCGAAATCCGGATAATCAACACTCTCCTCGGAAAAACATCCAAGATCCGTGAATTTATATCCGACACCAATAAGCCATTTTTTAAGAACCTCTTTTAGTTTAAACCCACCATGATCAGATCCAAGATATACATGCATATTTTATTTATTAAAAGCTTCCGTAACGGATTTCCCCTCATAAACATTCCTAATGACCTCGGCAAAAACCGGAGCAACCGACAAAACCTTCAATCCTTTTATGTTTTTATTTACAGGGATCGTATCCGTCACAATAATCTCTTTAAACAAAGACTTGTTTAATCTTTCGGCGGCAGGCCCGGAGAAAACCCCATGAGTCGCCGCAACATAAACATCTTTCGCTCCGTTCTTTTTAAGTGATTCACAAGCCGCACAAACACTTCCCGCCGTATCAATCATATCATCAAAAATAATACAATTCTTGCCCTTAACATCACCGACCAAAGATGTAATTTCGGCCTTATTAAAACCCGGCCTCATCTTACTCATAACAGCTATCGTAACTCCAAGAAGTCTCGCCAAACGATCCGCGTCTTTAGCAGCTCCGGCATCCGGCGCAACAACAACCAAGTTTTTTATTTTCTTACTCTCGAAATATTTCGCAAACAATTTCCTCGCATTCAAATGATCAATCGGAAATCCAAAAAATCCCTGCTGTTGCTCGGAATGAATCTGCATCGTAATCACATGATCCGCACCAGCTTCCTCAATAAGTTTCGCCATTAATTTGGCCGTAATTGGCTCTCTCGGGGAAGCAACACGATCCTGTCTCGCGTAAGGATAATATGGAATAACGACATGAATGCTTCTCGCAAAAGACCTTTTCATAGAATCCAAGATAATAAAAAGCTCAATCAACTCCTCGTTAACATTTCCAGTCCCGGTTTGGATAATAAAAACATCATCACCCCTTACACTCTCGACAGGCTTCGCATAAATCTCCCCACAGGCAAACTTGGAAATTGCCATTTCACTTAATCGAATTTTCAACTTAACGCAAATAGCCTTCGCCAGATCGGGATGAGAACTGCCGGCGAAAACTCTTAAATTTGATGCCATAAAATTTTTGTTTAAATCATCCAAGCAATAAATTTACAGGATTCGAAGCCAAGTCGCAAATTAAGTTTTTATTTCAAGCCCTTCGCCCTTCCGGTAACGACCATATACCCACCCAGCACGATACAAACCGACGAAACAGCAACTCCGATAATCAAAATTCTACCTGTATACAAAAATCCGACAAAAGTCGCACCACCTACAATTAAACCGAAAACAAAAGCGGCAATCCCCACTTTTCTATTATTTTTCTTTGCCTCGGGAGTATTACTTTTTTTAGAAACATCGAAGGTTTGTTTTTGAGTGTTATAGCCTTTCGCCAATTCCTGTTTGAATTTTTCGAACATAGATTTTTTGATTAAATTATTTAAAATAAATTCTTCTTCTCTTCCTCCCCTCTTCACTAGCATCTTTACTATCTTCTCTAGTCTACTAGGTCCTAGATCCTTGATTTCACTTCTTTAAATATCCCATTCGAATCCAATCCATACTTTCTATACAAATCATATCCACTCCCACTTTCCGCAAATTTATTCATGCCAATTTTCTTCAAAGAACACATCCAGCATTCAGTCGCCAGAACATCAGCAATCGCACTTCCAAGTCCGCCTTCAACCTGATGATCCTCGACTGAAAACAAATTCTTGGTTTTTTTCGCACTCTCAAGAACAAGCGCCGAATCAATAGGTTTAACACTACACATATTGCAAACACGAATCGACAAACCGGATTTCTCCAGCATCTCAACCGCCAATAAAACTTCATTGAGAATTGAGCCTGTTGAAAAAATTGTGGCATCCTTGCCATCCTTGACGATATGCCCCCGTCCAGCTTTAAACTTATATCCATCGTCATAAAACAACGGAACGGAATTCTTACTCAAGCGCAAATAGCACGGTCCAAAATCCTCACACATATATTTCATAACAGCCTTGGTTTCAAAATAATCCGCCGGACAAAAAACTTTCATATTCGGAATCATTTTCATCAAACCGATATCCTCAAGGGCCTGATGGACAACCCCATCCTTACCGGCCATAAGCCCGGCATGCGAACCGATGATTTTTACATTTAAATTCGGGTAAGCAATATTATTTCTGATTTGTTCCCAGGACTTCCCGGAAGAAAAAACTGCAAAACTACAAGCAAAAGGAATTTTACTTTTAAGAGCCATACCGGTCGCGACACCAACCATATTGTTTTCCGCCATTCCAAGATTGAAATATCTATCACCAAATTCAGTAGCAAATCTGGAAGTTTTCATAAGAGAAGCTAGTCCGGCATCAATCACAATCACATTGCGGTACTTCGCCCCGATTTCAAGCAGAGATTCTGAGAACGCCATTAATGTTGATATTTTTTCCATACCTTTTTACTAATTTACTAGCTTACTAAGTCCTAGCTCCTTCTTGACCTCCTCAAGTTCGGCATCACTAAGCGGAACCCCGTGATATGAGGATTTGTTTTCAGCAAAAGGAATCCCCTTCCCCTCAACCGTTGGCGCCAAAATCACAACAGGCTGCCTGGCAATATTTTTCGCTTTATCAATCGCATAAACCATTTCTTCTATATCATGCCCCGAAACAGCCGGAATTACTTTCCACCCAAAAGATTCAAGCTTGTCGGCAATCGGAGAAACATTCATAACCGCACCACATGCACCATCCAATTGCAATTTATTTTGATCAATAATCACAACCAAATTATCTAAACGAAAATGCGCCGCGGCCATAAACGCCTCCCAACACTGCCCTTCTTGTAACTCGCCATCCCCCATCAAAACAAAAACATTACGATCTTCGTGATCAGCTTTTATCGCCATCGCAAGCCCAACTCCAACCGACAAACCCTGTCCAACAGAACCAATAGTCACCTCAATACCTGGCACTTTAATGTTTGGATAGCCCTGCAAAAGACAACCAACCTGTCGCAAATATTTCATTTCCGATCTATCGAAAAACCCCCATTCTGACAAAACCGAATAAAGCGCAGGAACAGCATGCCCTTTCGACAATACGAAATAATCTCGACCATCCCACCTCGGTTTTTTAGGATTAAACTCCATAATTTTCTGCCCGTTTACATCACCAAAATAAAGCGCAACCAAAATATCCATACACGACATACAACTTCCGGTATGCCCAGACCCAGCTTTATTTATGGCAACGAGCGTATCAAGTCTTAATTTCGCCGCCAAATTTTCCAGTATTTTCTTATCCATAAATTCTTAATTTTTCTTAAATTTCATCATCCTTACTAGCTTACTAGTTTTACTAAGTCCTAAGTCCTCTCTTGATTCTCCCCTCTTTACTAGCCTCCTTACTAATTCACTAGTTTACTAAGTCCTAAGTCCTCTCTTGATTCTCCCCTCTTTACTAGCCTCCTTACTAATTCACTAGTTTACTAAGTCCTAGGTCCTTTCTTAATCCAGCAGCTATCATCACATTCATCAAGCAACATGCTTATCGTTTTTCCAAGAACCGGATGAATGACATCAGGAGCTATTTCATTCAACGGGACCAAAACAAACCGCCTTTTATGCATAAGGTAGTGAGGAATCACGCAAGTCGGATTTTTATTCACGATTTGATCTTCATACAAAAGAACATCCACATCCATAATTCTGGGACCCCATTTTATGGTATCTATCCGTCCAACCTGTCTTTCAATTTCAAGCCCAATATTTAGCAAAGAAACAGGGCTCAAATCGGTCTCAACATTCACTACTTGATTCAGAAAACTTGATTGATTTTTTTCTCCCCATGGTTCGGTTTCATAAACGGAACTTTGCATCAAAACTTTAATTCCAAACTCCTCCAAAAGCTCAAGACTTTTTTTCAAATTAAGAGCCTTATCGCCAATATTCGACCCGAGATTTAAAAACGCAGAAGCCATCAGCGCAAATTTATAAGGACTTACAATCTAGCATAACAGGTTAAAAACTTGCAACCCCTACAATCAAAATCAACAATAGGTTTACAATGACGCAAAAAAATGTTATTATAACAAGATTTATTCTGCGAAAAAAACAGAACACTCATGCAAATACAAAAAAATAAAATTTAATATATATGAATCTTAAAATTAAAAATCAATTTAACAAAATGAAAAAAATGTCACCAAAAGATCTGTTTTCAAAAAAGAATCTCATGGCGACGCTTCTTACTTGCGTCGCAACAGCCGGAATTATTGCCGGCACTTTTATTTTTATCAGCTATGCGGGTACGGCAACAGCAATCAACGGACCAATTACTTATGTGAACACAGATGCCAACAATATGGCAAGCTTGTCCATAGTATGGAACGGAGATTTAACAGATACAGGAAAATTAGGACAATGTCCTGCAAGTCCAGCTGTACCTCAAAATGTAACAGCATGTTACAACGCAGCAATCGTAACAGCCAGCTCTGGAATAACCGGCAACATCGCAGCAATATTCAGAGATCCGGCTAATGCCGCTACGCTTAGAGTATATTTCGACACAAAAGATGTAATAGCTGACATAGGGAATGCATCTATTACATTTGGCGGTGCTTTCGCGGATGTCGCAGTACCTGTCACGACAACAAGTTTTCAAACCCCACCACCACCAACAGCAATTAACGGAGCAATCACCTACACGGCATTTGATGTAAGATTTGACAAGTCCTCGTTTGAGATACAAACAAATGGTACTTTCTCAGGTTCAGGCGCAATAGGATGCCCGGCATTAAAAGGGATCTCGGGAACTTGCTACAACACGAATGTAATTACGGATATTACAGGGATAACCGGGAATGTCGCGGCAGTAATGTTGGGTACCCCAACAAGTAAATTAATTGTTGTTTTTGACAATCAAAATGTAATGGCGAATGTCAACAGCGGGACCATGGCAATGGACAATACATTCGGCGGGATCTCAACTAAGATAACAGGAACCAGTTTTCAAAATCCCCCACCTCCGCCAAATCCAAACGCAATCGTCGGTTCGGCAACTTACACCGCCGTAGATGCAACGAATAGCAATTTCTCAACAATCACATTCAGCTTTAACAACCAAGCAAACACATCCTCTGGCACTGGCTCATGCGGAGGGATCGGAGATCAAAACACAGTTTGTTATAACACGGCCAGCGTAACAGACTTGAGCGGAACAGGTGTTGTCGGAACTTCCGCATCAGATGTTACTGCGGTAATAAAATTGAATACATTGCCAGGCAATGGCGGGAAATCAGGTAACGACATCGTCGTTTACCTTGGTAAGGCAAACGCAATTACCGATGTTAATCAGGGCGCCTTTATAACTGTTAATAATTTAAGCGGTGTTGCGAGTCCAATTACAGCTTCTATTCAACTCCCTCCTCCTGCAAATCCAAACGCAATCAACGGCTCGGCAACTTACACCGCCGTAGATGCAACAAATAGCAATTTCTCAACCATTATATTCAGCTTTAACGCCCCGGCAAACGCCTCATCGGGCACAGGCTCATGTGGAGGAATCGGAGACCAAAACACAGTTTGTTATAACCCGGCCAGCGTAACGAACTTAAGCGGAACAGGTGTTGCAGCCGGAGTCGATGCAGCAGATGTTACTGCAGTAATACAATACAAAACATTACCGGGTTTCAGTGGAAAATCAAGTAACGACATAATAGTTTTCCTTAATCAGGCAAACGCAATTACCGATGTAAATCAAGGGGCCAGTATAACCGTTAATAATTTCAGCGGCATTAGCAGCCCAATAACAACCTCTATTGTACCTCCGGCTCCACAAAATCCATCCACAGTCACCGGAACAGGGATGTATAACGCCACAAATCAATTAAATAACAATTTATCAACTTTCGAATTCCCATTTAATAACTCGCTAAACACCTCTTCGGGTACAGGCTCATGTGGGGCAATCGGAGATCAAAATACAGTTTGTTATAACCCGGCTGGCATAACAAGCCTGGTTGGAACAGGTCTTGTAGGTGGAATCGACGCGACGGATGTCACAGCGGTAATAAAATACAATACATTACCGGGCCAAGGTGCAAGAGGAAATAATGAATTGATCATTTTCCTTAATGCGGCAAATGTAGTCGCAGATTTAAACCAGGGAGTTGCCATAACCGTAAACAATTTCAGCGGCATTAGCAGCCCAATAGTAGTAAGCGCTTTCCAAACATCGGCTGCCCCAAATCCATCATCAATCACAGGCGCAGCCGTTTATGTCGCCTCAAATCCATTGAATAATAATCTATCAACTATTACATTCGGCTTTAATAATGCCGCAAACACTGCGTCAGGCACGGGTTCATGCGGAGAAATCGGAGACCAAAACACAGTTTGTTACAACCCGGCCGGCATAGTCAGCTTGAGTGGAACAGGACTTGCGGCTGGAATCGATGCGGCAGATGTTACCGCAATAATAAAAGTTCAAACATTACCAAACCAGGGTGCACAACCTGACACGAAAATAATCGTCTTCCTTAACCAAGCAAATGCAATCACCGATGTAAACCAAGGAGTTACTATGACCGTAAACAATTTCAGCGGCATCAGTAACCCTATTACGGTAAATTCTTTCCAACTTCCTGCGATACAAAACCCAACCGCAATCACCGGCACAATCTCTTACAATGCCCAAAATCCTGTAATAAACAACTACAAAACGGTTATGTTAGTCACGTTCAATCAAGACCTCAACACAGCTAGCGGAACAGGATCTTGTCAGGCTGGGCTAGGAATTCCTGCAGGTGCAACATGTTATAACACATCTGGAGTTACGGATTTAAGCGGATCAAGCTTGGCAAACGGAGTAACGGAATCAAACATTGTCGCTCTAGTAAAGGCAAGCTCATACTCACAATTTCAAGGGCAAAACAACAAACTTGTTGCACTTTTCGACATACCAAATGCCGCATCAAATCCGGCAAGCTTAACGAATCTTTCAATTTCATTTGCCAACTTCAGCGGGATTTCAAGTCCAATCACCAGTACCTCATTTGTAAATGAGACACCTGACTGGCATATTTCAGCAAATGAAACCGTATATATAGAATCCCAGCAACCACCGGCATATTCCTCGGTAACCTCCGCATTAAATCAGATTTCAATCAAATTTTCAGGCCCAATCGACATGTCAACTGCAACGAACTCCAATGTAGTAGTATCATCCGCAACAGGGACAATACCAACAAGTTTAACATTCGATCAGACAACTTTCACATTGGCAATAAGCTTATCTCAAGCCCCTAGCACAGGGACTTTGGCACTTGATTTAAGCAATCTAAAAGCGGCAAACAGCACTTCCATCCCAAGCTCTCATTTCGAATGGACAGTAATAAGCGGCAGCGCGACCAAACCACAAGTGGTTTCGACAAGTCCATCGAATAATGCAACCGGGGTAAGCGTATTAACAAACGATATTATTATCAGATTTGATCAGCCTTTGGCATCACCTCTGAATACAACTACAGGAATCACGATAACTCCTTCTCTAGCACTAAGCACTCCTTATTTTGACCCGGCAGACAATACCTTGCACATTCAACCAAACGCATCATTAACGGCAAACACACAATTTCAAGTAAAATTAATAACAACAGATGGTCAAAGCAATGCGGTAACAGATAGCGCCGGGAACACGATAAAAGGCCTATACAATAACCCTATTGATAACTATACCCTTTCGTTCACAACAGGTGCGGTAAATATCACGGCACCGAAATTGACATGGGCATCGTTCAAAACAGACGAAGTATGGATAGGATACAATATACCGTTACAAGCGGCAGCTACTACCAAAACAAACTGGGGAATAACATGCGGAGGGAATCCGGTATCGTTAACACAAGCCACAGTATCAGACAATTCCGTAGGCAGTTATTTCGAAATCAAAGGCGCAACATTAACAGCAGGGACAAACTGCACAGCAACTCTTAGTAATATAACCGGCCTAAACGGCGTTGCATTCGGTGGAACCGACAATGTGATTAGTGGAACCGTGGCAAGCACAACCACTTACACACAAGGCGAAGACCAAAATTGGGGATATGGAATGTGTATGAGTGCAAACTGCACTGAAGCAAACAGATGGGCAGATCCAATGGTTATGCAGTGGAGCCCAATTAAATTTGAACCGAATATAAAAATTCAGGGTACGGAAGCAAATGAAACGCTAAGTGGATTCCCAACGGGATCTTTAACAACCGGGGATAAAATCGTTATCGTATTACCAACCGGTTCAAGCGTAAACCCAAGCACCCTTGGAGTAATCGGAACGGATATTAATGGAAGCGACGGAGCAACTTTAAGTAATGTCTATTATTCAGGCGGGAAAGTAACTGTTTCGGCATCGACATATGATCAAGCTCAAAACAAAGTAACGCTAACAGTCGGCATAGATACAAATGCTGATGGGACTCCGGATGCAAACGCAACAACAAATGCATCAGGTTATTTTGAATTTATATTAAAAGGGTTCATTAACGGTTCGGCCACAACATACAATCAAACAAATAACACGGGTGGAGCTTATGCAACATACTCAACGATATCGGGGACAACAAGTCAACCGATTGAATCAATCGGTCAGTCAACTCCATACACAGTCGCTGCAGCGGGGAGTGGATCTATTTCCGGATCGGTAACCAAATCGGTTGGAGGCACGGGAATACAAAATGTAAAAGTGATGGCTGACGGTCCAAACGGAATGATAAGTGCGACAACGGATTCAAGTGGAAATTACACCATCTCAAGTCTAACAAACGGAAACTATTTTGTATTCATAGATCCAAACACAACCATCGGAAATTATGTAGTATCATCAAATCAAAACTACATAACTCTTGCAGACGGATCCAACACGAAACCGGGGATTAATTTCAAACTGGATGAAGGAACAAAAACAATCAATGTCACAATCCAAAGCGGCTCAATATCTGACGGAACCGCAAAAGTTATGCTTGAAGGATTTAACTATTCAAAAAATCAGCATGTCGGTAAGGAAATAACTCTGGATGCAGATGGTACAACCACATCAACGCTGGTTGTAACTCCAGGAGAATGGGAAATAAGCGTCGGCTTCTATAACGAAGCTACCACAGCAACATCCGCAAACAACACTGCGGGAGACTTCGGATTCATGAAACCGGAAGGACAAATAGTAAATGTAACCGACGCATCAGGAGCTCAATCGGTAACATTATCGCTTGCCTCAACAGACGCAACGATTAATGTAACCGTTCTCGATTCATCCGGCGCCGCAGTTGCATCTGCGAATGTATACGCATACAGACCTGACGGAACAATCGGAGGCACGCAAGCTACAACAGACTCGACCGGAATATGTGCATTAAAAGTTAAAAGCGGTACTTACACGGTAGGTGCAATGCTTACGGGAGCACCTGGCACACAAGAACAAAGCGTCACGGTAGCCGCAAACGGGACAACATCTGCTACATTCATGGTAAATGTACCAAGTATAATAATTTCCGGAACAGTAACGGGCGATAACAAAGAAGCATGGATTAATGCTTATAACCAAACATCGGGCTTTTTTGCAACCGCTCAATCAGACAAAGAAACAGGTATTTACTCGTTAAGAGTAAACCCAAGCATAACTTATACAATCACGGCAAATAATTACAACGGACAAAATAGTGCAACCGGAGTATATGCATCGGGCAATCAAAACATTGTACCGGTTGTAAGTTCCAATATTACAGGTGCGGATTTCCAAAATACCGCAAGTAATTTCGGAACAATTTCCGGAAGCGTAACTCCTGCCGAAAGCGGAACACGAGTTTGTGCAGAATCATATAATACAACAACAAAAAATCCGACAGGGAAATTCAGCTGTTCAGTCACAAATGATTCCGGTGCATTCACAATAACAACAGCGAGAAACTCTGTATCCGGAGAAAGATACAAATTGTCCGCATATAGCATGACTTACGGAGCACTTCCATCAATCGACAACATCGATATATCAAGTACGGATGCAACAAACAAGAACATCTCCGCAGGTACAACTTATCAAGTAACTCTGAATATAACAGGGATACCATCAACCGCTGGCAGCGTCTTCTTCAATATGATGAATTCATCAACAGGGAAAGGCACAAGTTTTGAAATAAAAAGTATAACAAACGGAACAGCAACAAAAACATTCTCGTTGCCACAAGGAACATACAACACGACATTAAGCGTCCCGGGTCTTGGCGAGATAGCTCCCGATACCGGCAAGTCTGTAAATCTAACAAGTAATCAAACCTTGAATTTCACTGTTGGGAACATGAACGCAGATGTCAAAACGCTAAATGTAACAGTCAAAAACGGTAGCGGTGCTGCAGTCCAAGGTGCATTTGTTACAGCAGATGATTTTTCTGCCGGCACATCAGCCAACGGATTAACAGATGCAAATGGTCAAGTAACGCTAAAGGTCAAAGTTGCAACAAGCGTAACAATTCGCGCAGACAGTACGAATTTCTCAAGCACAAAAACAACCTTCAAGAAATCCGACCTTTCGAGCACAAACAATGTTTCAATCGAACTTGGTTCTACAAAAAGCTCAACAGTTACATTCAATGTAACGGGGACGACAAAATCGATATGGGTCGACTTGGCATCCTCCGATGGCAACTTCTGGAATGGAATAACTTTGAATGCTTCAGGTACGGGAACCATCAATGTACCGGCCAACCTGACGAACGCAACAGCATACCTGCATGCACAAACCGGTGAAACAAAAACAATAACAGGAATTAGTGCGGGTCAGACATCAACCACCGCTTTCTCAAGCTTTAGTTCAACCGCAACCTGGCTCTCGACATTTATGGACGATACTCCAAATATGTCGACATTTAAGCCGAACATAGGTTTGAGCTTGGATGACTCTTCAAACACGGGAGTTAAACTTGAAATCGGTACAAACGCAATCGACACAGCTTCCGATTCATATTCGGCAAAAATACAAACCGTAGCAAACATTCCAAACAACCCAGCCATGCCAACAAAAGGCATTATAGGAAAAGAAATTACATTCACTGATGCCAACGGCAACATATTCACTGACATAAAAGGTGAATACGAAGTAAGTATTTTCTTATTCAAAGCGGAAGTTGATGCGGCAAGAGGAATTGTATTCGACTCCAATGGCGACTTAAGCTTTATACAATTCGGATACTGGGACAGCACAACAAGTTCATATGTTTCAGAATCAACAACCAGAACAGCTTATGTAAAAGAAACCGCAAGCTCGAATTGGACGATTATCGACCTATCAACGCTGGTTACAAACATAACGACAAACGCAGACTACTATTATGATTACAAAATAGAGCTTAAATCGATAGTTAACCACGCGACAATCTTCTCACCAATCATAAACAGCGACGGAACACCACCGTCCGCTCCGACAGGACTTTCCGTAAGCGAACTATCAACAACAAGCTCCGCCCTTGCATGGACTGCGAATTCGGAACCGGACTTGATGGAGTATGAAGTTTACAGATCAACTTCACCATCCGTAACAATCAATGATCTAAATCAGGTCAACACATCTCCAATCACAACGAATTCATTCACGGACGGAACACTTACCGCAGGAACATATTATTACATAGTTACTGCAGTAGATGACTCCGGAAATGAATCTGTAGCCTCGTCCGAAAAATCCGTCGTAATCTCATCAAGTACTCAAGTCAATTCCGAAAATACAATACAAGGATCTTCCAGCACGCCATCACATGATGACACCGATGAGGATACCGAAACGGGAGATATTGATGAAAGCACCGATGATGATAGCGGAATAACTCTCGACGAAGGAACGGAAGAGGAAGAATCAGATGAAGGAGAAGAAAATGTCGGGACGGACGAAAACACATCCGCGGAAGAAACAGACTATTCATCTCATTGGGCAAAGAATTATATTGAAAAAATACTTGAAGCAGGAATCGCTCAAGGCGTCTCGTCGACACAATTCGAACCGGATAGGGAATTAACACGCGCCGAAATGACAAAGATGGTATTAAACGCATTCGATTACGACATCGAAGGTCCAATTGAATCAAGCACATTCAGTGATATAGACATTGATGAATGGTATGCACCTTATGTTGAAAAGGCTTATACAGCAGGAATCATAACCGGTTATTCAGATGGCACATTTAAACCGAATAGCCTGGTCAATAGAGCCGAAGCAATGAAGATTATCGTTAACACATATGCAATCGTAAACGACCTGACATTAACAGCCAATTCGCTACCGTTTACCGATGTAATCCAAGATGCTTGGTATACAAAATACATAAGCTACGGATATTACAAAGGCATCGTTGGCGGATACAATGATGGCACCTTTAAACCGGAGAACGCCGTCACTCGCGCCGAATTCAGCAAGATGACAGTATTGCTTTTGGATCTATAAAAAAACATCAGGAAAAATGGTAAATTCTGACCTCAAATGCAACTTTTCTGATTAGAGTCTGATTTGATAATATCATGAGC
>JBAYGX010000026.1:0-14990 GCA_041666465.1 Candidatus Altimarinota bacterium | reverse complement strand
TGTTCGTCTAAACGACCTCCCTCCTCGGAAACAACGGTCCGGCACTCGCAACCTTAGAACCTTCTTTTAGCTCTCCGAATTTATGCGCACGATAAACACCTGCGTTAAGGAGTTTTGCTAACGCAAAACAACTTATATTATTGTGCAAGGAATGCTCCGCATCCTTGCACTGCCCAAGCGACAGAAGCATTTTATCTGAAGTTTCAGGTATAAAAGGCCAGAGCATCATTGCGATATGTCTTAACAACTCAAGTAATACATAAATAACTCGCGCCAATTTTTCCTTATCGTTTTTCGCCAAAACCCACGGCTTATTCTCATCAACATATAAATTCGCAAATGAAGCCAATTTACAAGCCTCTTCGCAAGCTTTTTTCAAATCAAAACATGCAAAATACTCATCATATTTCTCCCATGCATCCCTAACTACATCTGAAACAATCTTGTCATCCACAACCGCCGGCACAGCTCCATCAAAATACTTGGCAGTCATCGCCAAAACTCGAGAAAACAAATTACCAAAATTATTCGCCAATTCGCTATCGTAAACCGCCTTAAACCTTTCTTTGCTGAAATCTCCATCATCCGTTGTAGGGATCTCTTTCAGTAAGTAATAACGAGTCGGATCACATCCCCACTGCTCAATAACCGCAAAAGGATCGACGGTATTCCCAAGACTCTTACTCATCTTTTGCCCTTCTGAAGTAATGTATCCATGAACGCAAATAGATTTCGGTATTTCAAAACCCGCAGCAAGAAGCATCCCAATCCAAACTCCCGCGTGAAACCTCAAAATTCCTTTTCCTATCACATGCACATCCGCAGGCCAATATTTCTTGAATTTATCACCTTCAAGTGCGGTAATATAATTCGACAAAGCATCGCACCAAACATACATCACTTGATTTTCATCCTCCGGAACAGCAATCCCCCACTCAAGCGTCTTAACGGGCCGCGAGAAACTCACATCCGTTAATCCCTCCTCGCAAACAGACAGAATTTCATTCTTTCGAGAGTCTGGCCAAACGCGCAATTTATCAGACCTGATCAACTCGGCAATCTGATCGGAATACTTGGATAATTTAAAAAAATAATTCTCCTCCATAACGACCTCAGGCTCTTTGTCATGTTCGGGACATTTCCCGTTAATAAGATCTTTTTCCGTAACAAAAGCCTCGCATCCGACACAATAATAACCCTTATAAGAAGCCTTATAAATATCACCAACCTCAACCAGCTTCTTCCATATTTCGGCAGCTCCTTTCTTATGTCTATCGCTACTCGTTCGAATGAAATCATCATTCGATAAATTCAAATCTTTCGCCAATTTCTCAAACAAAGGCGCATTCTTATCAGCCAACTCTTGTGGAGTCATTTCAAACTTCTTGGCAGTTTGCTGAATCTTGGTCCCATGCTCATCCGTACCCGTTAAGAACCAAACATCTTCCCCTTTCGCCCTATGATACCGAGCCAAACAATCAGCTTCAACAATCTCCATCGCAAATCCGATATGCGGAGCGGCATTAACATAAGCGATTGCGGTTGTAATGTAGAATTTTGGGGTCTTGGACATATGGAAAAATTAAGGACAGCAAAAAAATACCATATCTGATGGAAATTGAGCAAACGGAACCTAATCACAATTAGCGATTAAGCCTTCAGCGGAGCAAATTCCTTCGCGTAATAAGTCGCACCAACAGACACAACCAATCCGGCTTTCACAAGAGCCTGGATATCCCTTGAAAAACTGGCAACATTACCTCCGGCATCTTTATACAATTTAACAAGACTTCCACCCTTAGATCCATCTTTACCAACTTTTCTAATACGATCCAAAACTTCTTTTAAAAGAGGACTTAATTTCTCTTCCGCAGGCGACATAACACTAGCAATATCTTTCACAATACCAGCTTGCTCACTAGCCACCTCTTCCACCGCAACCGGAACAGCCTCACTTCGCTCAAGAGTAGACAATTGCACAGAAAATCCTTTACTCAAAACCTGACTTGCCAACGGAGAACCGATAAAACCATCAGCCACTGCATCCAAATCAGCAGTAGTACCATGGAAATTCTCATCACGCTTTGAAAGCCTACTGATAGAACCGGCTTGAAATCGATTATCTCTCTCCTTCTTCGCAGCATCCAAAAAAGATCTAAGCTCGTCACTACAACGCAATTTCAAACCATCGACAGACATTAAAAGAAACAGAAGCCTTAAATCATCCTTTACATCAAAAACAACCTCCTGAAAACCACCACGAGAAGCAAATTCCATTAGGCATCCAGCAGCAGCCAAAATTCTAAAATCAGTTTCCTGATTAATAAACTCCTCTGTTAACAACGAACGGACGACATCATACATTACATGATCAGATGTAGATATAGCTTCATATCTAGGAATATTACCAATCCGATCAAATAAATAATCCTTTATAGCTGCTTTTCCTCCTACACCAATCGTATTTTCTTTAACACCAATACCGCTAAAACCTTTTTCACTCGGTGATCTTTCATTACTAAGCAAAGAAACATTCAAGGTTTTTTGATCACCACTTGCAGTTATTTTTAAACTAAATTCCGATCTCGAGACGCTACCCGGTTCAAACGCATGATCGACATCCAACTGACAAAAACCTTTAGACTGGGAATCGGATATACCATTCGAAAAAACAAATGAACCAGGAGAAATCTGCATTAATACGGCCGGAGTATAAGTACCATTAGATGGCAAACCTCCAATAAAAACTTCACGAGAAGAATCAAGGATATCAGTTTCAATATCAAGATCTCGCACATACCCAACAATCGAGCTCGGCTGAAACGACCTAGCGGAATCAGTAAAAATACTTTCTCTACGATGCCTCAAAATCCGTGCATCAACACCGGGTACAGAAAACTGATCCAAATCATCATAAAAAGCCATACAATCTATATTAAAATTATCCTGATATTATACCACAACTAGCCGAAAAAACAAGGGCATGCCACAAAAAAACGCACAAGCTTTCACTTCTGCCTCCTCTCCTCTTAACTAGCCAACTATCTTCTCTAGTCTACTAGGTCCTTCTCCCATAATACAAAATCAAACACCGGCAACGGCTCGCCCTGCTTAATATAAGCATCAATTTGTTGAATATAATCGGAAACCAAACCATCAGCCTCAACTTTTGCATATTCGCAAACCATCTCCATATTATTACCGGAAACATCCTTCGCCCCACTTAATCGAACAAATAAATCATCATAACTGGAATCATCGGCAACATTGGTAAGCACCAAATAGTTATAATCATGAGTTTTTAAAAAATTCGAAACACTCTCCATGGTCATCCAATAAATCCTTCCACCCCATGGACTTGAATCACTATCGTAATAATAAGCGTTTTCCGAACTCGCAATAAAAGAAGTCTGCACCCCAACACTATCCTCTTCGTAATTCGAAATCGCCTCGGTAAGACCACTCGTCTGATTTATACCAAGAATTTTCCATCTCAAAACATCCGTACTCGCTATATCTTCATCATAATATTGAATCTCGAAATCCGAAATCGAATCCTCTCCGGCAAACAAAGGCACCATCACAGACTCCTCGGCAACAATTTTGCGCCATAAATCCCCATTCTCGTCCTCGGAAACCTGCCCACCATACATATCGCAAGGCCATGACTCACCAACTGCAAGAACACTATATAAATAATCAGCTCCGCTAAAAGACTCTCCAGCCTGATCTTCAAACTCATATCCTGCCAAATTAGCCTGAATATCATACATACCCAATTCGGCAGCCCCTTCGGCGGAATAATAACCTTGTCCACCTGCAACAAGAGCTCTTTCAACCTGGAACTCTTTAATTATCAATCTATTAACACCAAGTCCGAAAGCCAACAAAATCGCCATTATAAAAATTGCAATCAATAGAGCATTTCCATCACTCCCACGCAGTTTTTTAAACAAATTTTTATTCATAAATTCTTGTTGATGCTGTAGTTTCAAGAGAATAATCCGAACCGTTTCCATCCAAAACCGTCAAATAAACGGTAACATAAGGCATAAACTGATAAGCGGTATCGTCATAATTTTCTTCAGGATCAGCATACGGGAAAATCCTAAAATTCAAACTGCTGATATCAACTCCGGTAGCGGAAATTTGCAAAGCTCCATCTTCATACCCGCTAGCCGCAACCCATCCAAGAGTATTTTCATCAATCTCGTATTCCATAAGAGTAACGAAATCGCTTAAAGAGAAAATCATAAGATGATTTTCTTCCCCATTAATCAACGCAAGATTTGCCACAGGCAATCCCTGCCCCAAATCAACAGCGGAACATCCCAAAACACCTGTTATCGTCGCCTCATAACACAGATAATAAATCTTATTTAATTTAACCTCTTTCGTAATTTCCTCCATGACATCTCTCGCCCCGGAATAATATTTCCTAGCCTCAGCGGCATCCCTTTGCGCCCTGGCGATAAACAAATAAGTTCCAACTATCATGGAAATAAAAATCGTAAAAATCGTAATCGCAACAATCATCTCTATTAATGTAAACGCCGATATGTTCTTGATTTTTTTCATAATTTATTTCTGCCAATTCGTTAAATAAGTACTCAAAACCAAAGACTTTTCATTGCCTCGCTCATTCCAAGTTACAACCGAACTTACCTCAGCAATATCTTGATCGCAATCGGTATAAGAAATCTGGATATATCTGCTAAAAATCGTCTCGCTACCTGCACCAGTATCATGCGTAAATTTGGTATAACCACCTTCATCAACAACAGAATAAAGTTTCGCCGCATCGGAAGGAACCGAAGCAATCTCGACAAGATCCCACGGAGCATCCGGAACGGAAGGGAAAGCGGCAACAACATAATCCGGCAAAACAAGCACAGGACTCAAGTTAAATCTGGAAAAAGACGCACTAACAGTCTCGTTTTCATCAACGGTAAAATATCTAGTCATATTAAGAGCATCGCACTCAAAAGAGTCACCCCAAAGATCATCACCTCCATTCCACCCATAATTTTGCATCCAATTTGAATCTCTTATATTTCGCATAGCCTCAATCCCTTGCTCTGACAAATAATAAGCCTGCAACGAATTCATATTCGCCGTATTGGCACGCATGGTAACAATAACAAGCGTCGCCATAGCGGTCAGCGTAACAGCAAGTATTGAAACAGCTATTAAGACTTCCACCAATGTAAATCCTTGTTTTGTTTTATTCGTTTTCAAGACTCATGCTTCCGGTTAAAGAATTTAATCTAACAACTCTTGTCGAATCGACATTTGCACCATTAAGCAAAATATCAAGCGTCTCCAAATCCTCATATGCCCCCGTACTTATCTGTTTAAAAATATTCATATCTCCATATGGAGGCTCAAAAAATACAAAAAACTTATCACCTTCAGCCCCTCCCAAAGACACATTGACTTCCGACGACAACAAAACACCATGCCCATCACCATAAACCAAGGAATTATCATAAGCACATCCGATATCAGTCACATAAGGAGAATAAACAATCTCTATACTGGAAGTCGTCATCTCAAGTCCCCAGCAATAAAAAACATTTGAAGTGCCATCATTAAAATAATTTCCATCCGCAACCTTAACCTTCAAATCCTGAAGCTCACTATAAACAGTCTCCCCTGAAATCCTAACTCTATTCTTTTTAATTTCACCTACATAATCCGCAATCGCAACATAAGCCAGTATCCCCATGATAGAGATAACCACCAAAAGCTCGATTAAAGTAAAACCGCCATTGGTATGTGATACTTCCTTAATATTTGTTCGAGTAATTGTCATAGTTCCTGCTATCTGTTAGGAGTTTTGCTGACGCAAAACGGCTTATAGTAAGGCGCTAGGAGCGCAGAGCTTCCTTGCGCTGTTGAACCGAATAATATTTCGTGTTTCAATCATAATTCTTTAGGTCGATTCAGAAATCGACTGCTATTGGACAATATCACTTAGAGAGAATATGGGTCCCAAAATTGCCAACGCAATAACCGCAACCGCCAAACCGACAACGATTATAACAACCGGCTCAAGAATCGTAGTCATGTTTTTAACCGCATGCTCAACCTCGGTCTCGTAATGATCCGCAACTTTATCAGCGGATTTACCCAAACTCGCAGACTGCTCACCGATTTGAATCATTTGAGTAACGGTTTCGGGAAACAAAAACGGAGAGGTCGCCATACTGTCGGAAATTTTTTCTCCATTCTCGACATCATCTTTAATGTCATACAATTTCATCTTGTATAAAGCATTTCCACTCGCATCGCCAAGAATCTCAAGCGTCTTATTTATAGGCAATCCTGCATTAATCAAAACCGATAATATCCTAAGCACTCGGGACAAAATGGATTTCCTTATAAGGTCTCCAAACACAGGCATATTTAACTTAAACCTATCCCATCTTATTCGACCGAATTTCGTACTTACATAAAAACTCCATGCGGCGAAAAGGAACAATAATATTATCAACAAAAGCCACCAGTAATTGGATACGAACCCGCTCAATTTTAAAACAAATAATGTTATCCACGGCAAACTCACATCGCTCTGCGTAAAGAAATCTTCAAGTTTCGGAATAACGAATGTCAAAACGATCCACATCGCGAAAACAAGCGCGATCAAAACCGTAATCGGATAAATCATCGCACCTTTAACCTTCAAATATAATCTGTAACTGCTCTCCAATTGTTTCGCCAATTTAAACAAAAGCTGACTCATATTACCAATCGACTCACCGCTTTTAACAACTCCTATTTCCGCATCATCAAAAATCGACGGGAACTTGGACATCGCTTCGGATAATTTCTTACCATGTTCGACATCATACGCGAGAGTATTAATAACTCTTCTGAAATGAGGACTTTCAACCTTATTCCTGAGAATCTGCAAAGTCTTCAAAATGGGAATCCCGGCATCAAGCATAACCGCCATCAAATGGAAAAAATAAGATTTCTCCTTAAGACTTATTCGACTTCTATCTATCAAGAAATCATTAGCCTTCACCCAGGCAGGTTGTTTGTTGGCATCATAAACACCGTAAACAACTTTTTCCTCCTTGGATTTACCCTGCTTCTGATTTAACTGGCGAAGAAGATCGTCTATACTTTTATCCTTAAGATCCATGTGTGTTAGGTTTTAGTTTGTAGCTTATAGATTATAACTTGGATTTTTTTCTTCTCTTTTCTCTTCATCCCCTCTTCACTAGCTCACTATCTTCTCTAGTATACTAGGTCCTCTCTTACTGATAATAACACTCCATCAACAAACTGAAACTTGCATGCGGCACCGTATCTTTTTCAGATAACTGAACGCTTATCGACTTAACTCTTATCTTTCTTGTATTGTCCTCAACCGTCTCAAGGAAATTTATCAAATCATCATAATCGCCATCAAAACTGGCTGAAACTCCAAGCACACTGCTCGTATCACCATCAACGGCACTAAAACTCATTCCGTTTAGCGCAATACCGGCTTGAATAGCCAAATCATTCAAGTCATTAATAATCCCACTCTGATCCATTCCCTCCGGGACCTGCAAAAGAAGTTTGCCTTCGGTTGCACCGGATTCACCGATTTCATCACGAAGCGTTTCGAGCTCGGCAATTCTAGCCGAAAGTTCCGCAACCTCCGTATCTTTGGAAGCAAGTTCCGTAGATAACGCAGTGACCTGCTCCTTCATCGGATTAATATAAAAAACAGCTCCGATAATTACAACAAGAAGCAAAATCATTGATATAAGATTGAGTACGGTAGAAGATTTTCTCATGAAATTTATTTGTTAAAGTTTTTATTTAAAATTATTGAACAATCGTTTCATCAACAACAACTTCGGAATCAGTCACCGGCACATCAACCTCAACAGGTTCCTCAATATCGGCAACGCTCTCGGAATAAGTAAAATTTAAACTGAAACTCGCCATATCTCCAACCTCGGAAGAAGACATCGCCGTTGACGGAACAAAAGCGTCAATAAAATTCTTTTCACCGGAAAGTGCATCTATCAAACCTGAAACAGATACATACGAATCACCAAATCCATTAACGGTCACCGACCCATCTTCATTTCCGGAATAAGAAACATAATAAATATCCATCGGGGTAACGGCCAACAAGTCGGAAACAACACCTGACCAAATCATTTCAGAAGCCTCAACACTTGCAATAACACTTTGAGCAACGGTAACATCGTCAAGACTCTGCGCCTCAAGGGAAGCAACTTGCTCTTCAAGATTAGCAATTTGAGTGTCCGCATCGGCAATACCGGAAACAAGATTCGCTTTCGACATAAGAACATAACCCCCATAAACAATCATTGCGAAAAAAACCACAAAAGAGATAAGGTGTAAAAACGAGAACCTCCTTTGTGAATACATGAGATCTTTTGGATTCATAGTCTAATTTTTTTAAATTATTTGTTTCTTAAGGGCGTAAGGAATCCCGTTAAACGGGATGAATGGAGCCCCATATTGTCAATCGTTTTGCATAAGCAAAACTCCTTCAGGTAAAATTCTATCAGTCACCCTCCTAACCCGCAAGTAAAAATGTTCCATATAAACGAATCGTTTGTCTGCAAGAAATGCGGCACTCAAGTTCCTCCGCAAAAAAAATCCTGCCGAAACCACTGCACAAACTGCCTCTACTCCCTACATGTTGACGATAAAGATCCGGGCGACCGCACCTCGACATGTCACGGACTTATGGAACCGGTCGGGCTGGAATACAAAGGAAAAAAAGGTTATCAAATAATCCACAAATGCTTACTTTGTGGCAAGAAACAACTTAATATGGTAGCCGATGATGATAATCAAGAAGAAATAGTAAAAATAAACCTAAGAAGATAATGACAAACATTCTGGCATTTTCAGGTGGTCCGGACTCAATGTATTTACTACATAAACTTTTGCCGAAAAAACCGATTCTCGCCCACCTCAACCATAACCTGCGCGGAGCGGAAAGCGACCAGGATGAAATTTTCTGTAAAAAAATTGCCAAAAAATACGGACTGATTATTGAAACCGAAAAAGTAACTCTCACGAAAAAAAACGAAGAAACGGCACGAATCGCCCGTTACAACTTTCTCGAAAAAATCAGACAAAAATACCATGCAAAAAAAATCTTAACCGCACATCACTTAAACGATTCAATCGAAACTTTTATACTTAATCTCACGAGAGGAACAGGCTTGAAAGGCCTAACCGGAATCAAGTCCGACAAACAGGCCGAAACGGCCCATATTATGAGCCGTTTTGCGACTGCAAAACTCAACATCGTCCGCCCCCTCCTGCAAACAACAAAACAGGAAATTTTATCATACTTAAAAAAGCACAAAATCCCCTACCGCGAAGACTCCTCGAATTCCGACACTAAATATTCGCGAAATCTCATCCGCCTCGAAATCATCCCACGCCTGAAAAAACTCAATCCGAATTTCGAAAAAACTTTTCTTACTAACATAAAAAACTTGCAAGAAGCACAGTCGTTCATCGACTCGCAAACCCCAAAATGGCAAGGAGAATTTTTTGCAAAAAAATTCTCCAATCTTCATCCTTGCCTCCAATCGAATCTGCTTCTACAAATCAATCGTGAATTTTCACAAAAAAACTTAACCGAACTAAAAAATTTAATCACAAAAAACAAAACTGGAACTGAAAAATTAGGAATCGGAATCCAATACGGAAAAGCTATCTTGACCAATTCGAAAAAAGGCTCAATTCACCCCCCGGCTGTAACTTTTTCCATCCTAAAAACCCATCCAAAATCCCTCAATTCAAAAACCGCAATTTTCCTGAATTTCGACAAAATTAGAAAACTCGAAAACATAAAAACACGCACATTTAAACCGGGCGATTCCATCAAGCCACTCGGTCTGAAAGGGAAATCGCAAAAACTCCAAGACGTTTTTACAAACAAAAAAATCCCCGCATATTTGCGTAATAAAATCCCGATTCTTACATTAAACAATCGAGAAATAATCGCGGCGGGATGCATAACAATATCAGAAAATTACAAAGTCACCACTTTAACTAAAAAATCCTCAAAGTTAATTTCGGACAGTAATAAATTGTGGTAAAGTATACAGGCTATAATCTATAACCTCCAATCTCCTCCTACATGAAAATACAAACACCTCAAAAACACTCTTCAATCCTAGGCTATATAGTGCTCTTCGCATTCGTAGCGACTTTGATATACATATTCATAAACCCGAATCCTCAAGCTCCGGAAAATGTAAGTCTCGATACTTTCATAAGCGATATTGATTCCGGAATAGTAGAAGAAATCAGAGTGGAAGATAACAAAATTTATTATACGGCAACGGGCGGAGCGGAATTTTACACGGTAAAAGAACCGTCTGAAACGCTCACGGAATTAATGGTGGGAATCCCCGCAGAAAAAACGGAGAACATAAAAGTGGAAATTATCGACACGACAGGCAGTAATTTCTGGATGGAGATAATAATTTCAATCGTACCGTTCATATTAATAGTGGGATTTTTGATGTTCATGATGCGACAAGCCGCAAATGCGAATAATCAAGCAATGTCTTTCGGAAAATCTCAAGCGCGCATAAGCGATCCCGAGAAAAAGAAAAAAACAACATTCAAGGATGTTGCAGGCGCAAAAGAAGCGAAAGAAGAGCTGATAGAAATAGTCGACTTCTTGAAAAACCCAAGCAAGTACACACAAATGGGAGCCAAAATTCCACGAGGCGTAATCCTCGTAGGCGCACCTGGAACAGGCAAAACACTTCTTGCTCGCGCGGTTGCGGGAGAAGCCGGCGTTCCCTTCTTTAATATTTCAGGATCTGAATTCGTTGAGATGTTCGTAGGTGTTGGAGCCAGTCGTGTTCGCGATTTATTTAAGAAAGCGAAACGCAACGCACCTTGCATAATTTTTATAGATGAAATCGACGCGGTTGGAAGACATAGAGGCGCCGGAATGGGTGGAGGACATGACGAAAGAGAACAAACTTTAAACCAAATCCTCACGGAAATGGACGGATTTGAACAAGACACAAATGTAATCGTAATGGCGGCAACAAACAGACCGGATGTACTCGACCCCGCCCTGCTTCGCCCGGGCAGATTTGATCGCAGAATCGTAATAGATATACCTGACATGGATGATCGCGAAGCAATTTTGAAAATACATACCACCAGAAAACCTCTCGCAAAAGGCATAGATTTAACTAAAATTTCACGCCAAACACCCGGATTCTCCGGAGCCGACTTGGAAAATCTTACAAACGAAGCTGCAATTTTGGCAGCAAGACACGATCAAAAGGAGGTCACTCAATCCGATCTGGAGAAATCTATCGAAAAAGTATTGATGGGTCCGGAAAGAAAATCACATGTTTTAAACAAAAAAGAAAAAGAGATGATTGCATATCACGAAACCGGTCACGCAATAGTGGGACATACACTGCCGGAATGCGACCCTGTTCATAAAATCTCAATCATATCCAGAGGCATGGCACTGGGCGTAACATGGTTCATGCCGGAAGAAGACAAGCATCTCTATTCAAAAACGAAATTCGAACACGAACTTGCATCTTTACTTGGCGGATACGCAACAGAAAAAATGGTATTCGGCGAAGTCTCAACCGGACCTTCAAACGACCTGGAAAGAGCGACAAAAATGGCACGCAAGATGGTTACAAAATATGGAATGAGTGATTTGGGACCTGTGATTTTCGGTGAAGGGAAAGATGAGATCTTCTTGGGAAAAGATTTCGGACATGTTCGGAATTACTCCGAGGAAATTGCCTCAAAAATAGATCAAGCTGTAGAAAAAATAGTAAGACAAGCGCTTGATACCGCCGCGGAAATCGTAAAAAAACACCGAAAAGAAATGGACAGAATCGTTAACGAACTCCTCAAGAAAGAATCACTGACAAGAGAAGAATTCATTGAATTATTTGAAGGCAAGAAAGTTGTAAAAAAATCTCCCCCCTCTTCATCTTCGTCTTCATCTTCACTAGCTAACTAGCTTACTAGGTCCTAAGTCCTCTCTTAACCCTCTTCTCATGCCCCCTCAAACAAAAACTCCACAAACAAAAGACGGCCAACTTTCAGTCGATGTTTTTCAAAGCAAAGACGAAATCGCAATAGTCGCCCCAATCGCCGGCGTAAAACCCGACGATGTTGCGATAACCATTACTGACGATGTAATAACGATTAGAGGCGAACGCGCACATGGAACAACACTGCAAAAGGAAGACTGTTTTATACAAGAATGTTTCTGGGGAACTTTTTCCCGCTCAATCGTATTGCCTGAAGACGTGGACACTTCAAAAACAGAAGCCGCATTTAATAATAATGTGCTTGTGATAAGGATTCCGAGAATTGAAAAAGTGAAAACAAAAGTTGTAAAAATAAAAAGATCTTAACCTCTTATCTTGATCCCCTCTTAATTCTCTTTTCTTCACTAGGTCCTAAGTCCTCTCTTAATCCCCTCTTCCCCTTAATACTAACTACTAGCTACATGCTACCTCCAATTATTAGAAAAGCCGTCCTCCCCGCCGCAGGCTTCGGAACAAGATTCCTTCCGGTAACAAAAGCACAACCGAAAGAGATGCTTCCGATTGTCGATAAACCGGTTATACAATATATAGTAGAAGAGGCGGTAAACTCCGGCATCACTGAAATAATAATAATCACAGGTCGAGGCAAACGCGCGATTGAAGATCACTTCGATACATCTTTCGAGTTGGAACACACATTGGTTGAAAAAGGGAAAACGAATCTCTTAAAAGAAATCAAGAAACTCGAGAAACTGGCAAAATTCATTTATGTCCGCCAGCCAAAACCACTTGGAGACGGCCACGCAATTCTTTGCGCAAAAGAGGTAATCGGAAACGAACCTTTTGCTGTACTATTCGGAGACGACATCGTCGATAACGAAAAACCGGCCTTAAAACAACTGATAGAGATA
Organism: Candidatus Altimarinota bacterium; assembly: GCA_041666465.1. GTDB lineage: Bacteria > Patescibacteriota > Gracilibacteria > UBA1369 > UBA12470 > XYC2-FULL-41-22. The sequence goes on along the minus strand of JBAYGX010000026.1, from coordinate 2,029 downwards.
TATAATGAGTATAAATCTTCCGTAATAGCCCTCGAGAACATTCCGCGAAGCGAAACCGGCAGTTATGGAATAATCAAACCGTCATCAAGCAAAGGCAGACTCCATAAGGTGGAAGCCTTGGTGGAAAAACCTGAACCAAATAAATCTCCATCAACACTCGGTATTATAGGTAAATATATTTGCACACCGGAGATTTTTAAACATTTGGAAAAAGCAACTTCCGGCACAACCGACAAAGAAATAAGACTCATAGACGGATTTCGCTCACTTATAAAAGAACAAGATATTTACGGATACGAACTTGAAGGAACAAGATACGACACGGGCGACAAACTCGGCTTAATTAAGGCAACAATCGATTTTGCATTAAAAAGACCGGATCTGAAAGATGAACTAATGAAATTTCTGAAAAACAAAAAATATAATTAAAAAACTTCTTACAATACCGGTTATATTTTCAACAATGCTTATAGCAACAGGATGCGATAATGAAATTTCAGAAGAAAAAGCTTTGAAAATGGCAAGCGAAAAAATGCAAGAAATAGTAACCGATTTCAATCCGGAAGAATATAAAATCGAAACAAACTCATCAGATTCGGATTGGTACATCTATTACTACGAACCAAGTCACGGGAACTTAATAACATTAGGAAATTTCCACACTATTAAAATAGATAAGACAACCGGAGAGTCATCTTACATAGCCGGCGAATAAGCCCCACAACATCTCCCCTCTTCTGTCTTCTTCTTTCCTCGTACTTCATACTCATCAGGATTGAAACTCCTGCGTTTTTTTGGTATAATACCTAGATTCATTCAAGAAAAACAAACTCCCAACAGATGTCAGACGAACAAACTTACAACGAAGATCCTATTACCGAGGCCGACAAGCTCAAGCTCGAAGGCCATCACAAAGAAGCAATCAAGCTTTGCGAAAAAATTCTTTTGGAAGATTTGGAATGCGAGGAAGCTTATGAAGAAATCGGAGACAATTATTTAAGCCTTCGTGAATTCGACAAGGCATTAAAAGCTCTCAATCATGCGCTCAAATTAAATCCACGAAGCGCCAACTCCCACTATTTGAAAGGATTCACATTCTCCGCAATCGGCGAATGGAAAAAATCCATACAAGAACTGGATGAAGCAAATTCAATCCAACCAAACCATCCGGAAATATTGAGGTGTTTGGGCTGGTCGGTTTTCCACGGAGAAGATCGCACAAAAGGATTGGTTCTCCTGGAACGTGCCCTCGTAATGGCAAAAGACGATGTATTAATCATATGCGATCTTGCGGTTTGTTATTTGAACGAAAGAAAATTCGAACGCACAATCGGACTTCTCAACCATGCGCTTAAAGTTGAACCTGAAAACAAAAAGGCTAGAGACTGTTTGCAAACAGCTTTATTCTTCCAAAAGGAATTCAAGAAGTTGAATAAGTAACAAGCCGGTAGTTCCGCAACGCGGAACGAACGGCCCATATTATAAGTTGTTTTTCGTAAGAAAAACTCCTAATTATCAAAGCGGATCATAATATCCTTCTTCGGCCATTTTAATCCTCATCGCCTGAAGAGGACTATTCCTAAGATTAAGTCCAATTCTATAAGCATCATCAGTCAATGACATAAGATGCTTTAAACCATCACCTATTAATGTCGATAATAACGGATGAACATTCAACGCTTCAGTTTTCAATCTGTAATTTTCAGCTAACTCCCCCATTTCCCACTCAATTGCTTCGTATGATTCACCCTGAGAAAGCATTTGAGTTGCCGGCGTCAAAATACCAAATCTCGAATCTTCATATTTGCCAGCATAGTCATCCCAAACCTGTCCATGCATCACCAAATAATGCATAGCAAGAAGACCTCTCTGCTCTCTTGTAAGTTGAGCTGGAGGATTTAGATACGAATCATATTTCTCTCTTAAATCCATATAAGATATGGGATCTCGACCGATATCAACAACCAATGGATTTTCTCCAATAATCACCTCGGTTTCAAAATTTTCAAAGATAGCATTCGCTATTTCT
>JBAYGX010000025.1:0-14993 GCA_041666465.1 Candidatus Altimarinota bacterium | reverse complement strand
GCGGGGCTATTTCTACTCGCGCTGGTGTTGATGTTACGCGTGCGCTTGTTGCGCTTGATGCGATTAAGCTTGAGTATGCGCGCGTTAGGGATGAGGTTGTTCCGGAAAAAGAGTTGCGAAAAGCTAAGGAGTTTATAAAGGGGAAGATCGCTTTGCGGCTTGAGGATAGCGAAGAGATTGCGCATTTGTTTGGTAAATATGAATTGCTTTATGGTCGTATCAGGACCGTTGAAGAGATTATTTTCGGTATTGAGGCGGTGACTGCGGCGGATGTGCAGAGGTTGGCTCGCGAGTTGCTTGCTATTGATAATTTGAGGGTGGCGGCGATTGGGCCGGTGGAGGGGATTTGATTTTTGCTTCTCGTTAGTCCTCACTTACTGATTTTTCTCGAGCATACATGATGCTCTCGGAAAAATCAGTAGCGTTGCGGAATCACTCGAAGCAAAAATCAAATCCCTAAATAGAAAGAAAAGAGAGGTTGTTTTGCGACTGGCTATTTTTCATGAAAATTTAATGTCGATGTTGTAATCTCCTGTTAGTTTTTATATAATTAAATAAGAAAGTATGAAATTCTTATTTACTGAAATTATGAAAATTTTGAAATGTACCGAAAGAGGGCAGGTCACTCTTCCCAAGAAATGGAGAGACAAAATGGGAACATGTTATTTCCAGGTTTTTGTTCTTGATGATGGGATTACTTTAAAGCCCGTGAAAGAAAAGAGCTTTAAGGAAACTGTGGAAGATGGGTGGCAGCGTTATTTGGATGGTGCTGATGGATTTATTACTCATGAAGAAATGGAAAAGAAATATGGATTATAAATTTTAACAAGCCGTATCCGTTAAACCCTGTTAAATAATTTTCCTACTTTTTAAGTTCTTCTCTATATTTTTCCTCCGCTTTTTTCCGAGCTTCAGCAATTTTACCCTGTCCCATTATTTCAATGACTTTTTTTATTGGCGTAATAATTGCTACCCCTTTGTTAACTGCTTCTTTTTCAAGTGTTTCATTTATATCTTTAACTACTGTATCTTTTTCTCGATAGAAAGGTTGGTCCCAGTGTCCTTGTGCAATCCCTAGTAAATAAAAAATATCTGTTCGAGGATTAGGAACTTCGTGTTTTCGTCTAAACGGATCGAGATGCGCAAATACTGGTGAACCACTTAGCCCACCGATTGATCTACTCTCAATTAAATAAGCTTCCATTTGTACAGTAGAGTCGCCTAGTCGGGCTTGCACTGGTTCGGTCGGCATCATCGCTATGTTGCCTGTGCGCAAAATTGGCAAATTTCTATGTTTACCAAAATGATTTATAAATAATCCCGTGAGGCATATTTCATCTCCTATGCCTATTTCTTCTTTCTCAAGAATTGTATCATTGGCGAGTGCACTGTAAGGAAAACATTTATACTCAGCTTCACCTGTATCTGGGGTGCCAAAAAATACGGCTGCATCTGCGTACGGGTCATCTTCGTGAAATTGCCAATCCTCAAGATTTAGTTTGTCCAATTTTGTGCCTCCAGTTTTTGCATTCATTCGTAAGTAAACGTTACCATCATTTTGCTTTGTCTTGATGCCGGCGATTACATGCATTGCCGTGACGATGTAAACGAATGTTCTGTTTATATCTTTAACATATTCGCCGAGGAAAAAAGCGGTTCCAACATAATGAAATTGTTCTTTATCATCCTTATAAAGAACAAAAGCTACGCATTCCAAAATTTCTTTTTTTACTAACATGGAAAATTATTACTATTTTGGCTAACGCTATTATATGTAAAGATTTTTATAAAAATCAATCATTTGGATACACTTGTTCCAAGCGGGGATGATGTCGTGTTTTACATGTGCTATTTTTCATCTTTTTTTAATGTCGATATTGTATATATGGGGTAGTATATTTTATAATCCAAATGGCAATGAACAAAAGCATTATAATTGTTGGAGATAAAGAATTTGTTACAAAAATCGTTAAATGTGATTATCTTAGGGCTAGGTATAACATATTATATGAGATTGAGGGGTCTTCAGCATGTAATAGCCGATTCTATAAGTGTTGTATGCGACATTGTGATTTTCTCTGCTAAAGTTGCTTGAGTAAACTTTAACCAACGCCATAAAAGAAAGGAAAAAAGCCCGCTATAAAAAACCACAATTTATATGATTCACATAAAATTATTCAAACAAGTTGGTCCATTTGCTGAAAACAAAGATATCGCCGCAAATATCAGGTTGAACAAGCTGATCCCAGCATTGGAGAAAAACCAAAATATCATATTGGATTTCGAGAAAATCGAAGGTGCCACTCAAGCATTTATCCATGTGCTTATTAGTGATCTCATGAGGGGATATGGGGATGATGTGTTGGATAAAATTCAATTTAAATCATGTAATAATATTTTGAAAAGTATTATTTCTATTGTGGTAGGTTATATGCAAGAGAGCGATTAATTGATACTGATTGTTCGTAATAAAATATTTGTAAATTAAAGTTTTGATGTACAGTCAATTCCTATCGTAATCTCCGCCGGTGGAGGAGTTTCCCCTTAAGAACTGTTTTCGCTGTCGCAAAACAAGCTTGATAATATTGCGCAAGTGACCGCTGGCGCTTCCCTTGCGCTGATGCTAAAATTCTCCCCGATGAACAAAAACAAAATTAAATTCTGGAAGCGTGCGGAGTCGCTTATGGAAACCATAATCGCCGTGACGGTAATTGCGCTTGGTGCGACAGCGGCTGGTGTGATGGTCCGGACTTCCATGTATGGAAATGAAATGTCTCAACAAAGAATGGCGGCGATAAATTTTGCGCGAGAAGGAATCGAGGCTGTGCGTTCAATTCGTGATACGAACTGGCTTCGTTACGGTGGCAGTTGTTGGAATTCGCTTGAGGGGACCGATGCCACCGATTGTGCAGTTTCTCGTATCGCTAACGAAACTTATTATGCGATTAAACTCGATATGGATTCACTCGCGTATTATCTGGAGGATGTCCCTGCGGATAGTGATGTTTTTGAGGATGATTATCAGCTGTACGAGTGTGGTATTACGAATCCCGTTACGGATGGAAGTGGAGCGATTTATGGAATCCCGAGTGACGATGCAGGTTGCGTGCCGTCAGATTTTTATAGGAATGTTTATATTGATTACGATACCGTGCCCGGTGCGACTTATATGACCGTGACCGTTACTGTCGGTTGGATTGGAGAAGGCGAGGAAAAAACAGTAGAGCTTGAGGAAATAATCGGGAATTTTTAATATGGAAAATTTAAAAAACAAAAAATCTGCTGTTTCATTAATATTCGCGATTATTGCGATTACTGCCTTGTTGATTGTTGTTGTCGGTTTGAACGATACGATTTTAAAAAATCTCCAACGAGTTGGTGAAATGGAGTCGTCTGTTCAAGCGCAATCCGCGGCAAATTCGGCGTTTGAACGAGCGTTGCTTTATTTAAGTGAAAATTGTGAGGCCGGTTGTGATATTGCGGAAACCGAGGTTGAAATTGACGGTGAGGTGGTTTATGGAACTTATGAAGTTGCGGGTAAGTCTGCGATTGGAGCGGGCAGTGATTATTATGTCCCGATTCCCGGGCGTGGAAGTGCCGGGAGCGATTGCGATCCGGATGTTATTGGTGATGTGAATGATGATTGCAATTGGAATAGGATTTATTATGGGCAAACTGTGGAGATTCCGTTGTATGTCGACGGTACTAGTGCGTTTGAAGGGGGAGTTTTGGATATAAAAGTTAGGACGCCGGAGTGTGAGGATGGGGATGATTGTGGTGCGTCAGGCAGAAGGTTAATTAAGTGTCTTGATGGAGTCCCTGCTACTCCAACAAAAAACGGTTGTGCGCTTGCCGATGATAAGGTTGTTATGACTTGGCAGATTTGGGGGGATAGAGTGGGTGGGAGTAATTATGTAGAGGGGTGGGAATATGATGACTGTATGGGGAAGAGGTGTCCTACCGATTCCGAAATTTATACTACCTTTATTAATTCAGTACAAAGTGGTGATTATATCGTTATTAATGTTGGTGATTTTTCTGCCCCTTCCGAGGAGTCTATCTCTGATGCTTTATCTCAATTTTCGGATCCTGTTCTGCATTTGGCTTTTATTCAGACAATTAGTAATGCCGATGGTCCAATTCCATATCTTGAATATCAAATAGTTACAGCCGAGCCGATATCCAATGATAGGAGTTTTATAACTGCAAAAGGGTATGCTGTGGATAAGGGAGAAACTTATTTTTGGACCAAGGAGGGGTCGTGGAGTCAGTTTGTGGAGAGTGCGGTGAATTTTGTGTTCCAAAACTGATTTTATCTTTCGCTCCCGTAATCAGAATTAAGGTCGCTCAAGACAAAATAGTTTTGGTGAGTGATTATTACCAAAATCTCTTGCCAGATTTGTATTTTCTACTTTTATATTTGACAGAATGGCGTTTTTCTGTTTATAATAAGCTACCATTTACCAGATACGACAGTAACGATTGCAACGGAAATTCGCATTTTGCGTGGGTTTAACCGTTAAAATTATGACTGATACAGACCACTCGATAGATGTCGGAGGAAGGGGTGTGAATAAATCAATGTTGGCAACTTTAGCTGCTAGAGTTTTGGCAACCGGGATTGCCATGTCTCCAGGGATGGTAAATGCTGCGGAGCCCATTGCATGGGATGCAGGCACTACGAGTCCGATTCCTGCGGATCTTTCTTATGTCTATCAGCTTTCTGCTACTACCGATGGTACTAATTGGTATTTTACCCAGGATGCCGATGGTGATGGCGTAGGTCCTCTTTATGTTTATGATGGTGCTTCTACGCAAAGAGTTACTTTTACCGGTACCGAATCAATATTGGGTGAGGATTATGTTTATTCGGCTCAATATTCAAGTGACGGTGTAGATGCTGATTGCGATGGTGTAGCTGATAATAGTTATTTATATTTAAGTGCTAGTAGGGATTATAAACTTTCAGGGACGGGTTCTTCTTTGATTGTTGGTACAAATTTGTACGACACTGGGGAGGTATGTGCTTCCGCGGGCTTTACTAAAGATTATTATAGTGGTGATTATTTGCAGTCCCGTGATTATCCTTTGAGATCTGTTGGTGCAATTTTCGATGATTATGCAGGCGGAATCCCGATTTTGGAAGATTACCCTAATGAGTTATTCCTCCCATCTGCAGTTGGGAATACAGGTCTTGTTTTAATGACTCAAGTGGACCCTTCGTGGTCAATAATAACTCCTTATTATTACGATCAGGTGACAGGGGTAGACGAACCTATGTCTGCTTTTGGGGATGGTTATTATGGAATTACAGTTGCCAGTTATAATTACAAAACTGGAGAACTTACAGCTTGTGCTACCGATTTAAGCGATGGAGGTATTGATTGTATGACAGGTACTTATACCGGTGACATTTTAGATCCAAGCCCTTGTGGTGGCGACACCGGTCTTGATGATACTGCCGGAGGCGATACTGGCACTCCTCCTGTCGATGCAGATGGCGATGGTTATATTTCATCTGCCGATGGAGGTGATGATTGTGATGATGCAAATGCTTCAATTCATCCGGATGCAGCAGAAGTTTGTGACGGTGTTGATCAGAATTGTGACGGTACGACTGACGAAGGTGTTAAAACGACTTTTTACCTAGATTCGGATCGTGATAGTTATGGAGATGCCGCAACTACAACAGAAGATTGTTCAGTTCCTTCCGGATATGTTTCCAACAGTTCCGATTGCGATGATACAGCTGCTTCAATTCATCCCGGTGCTGCTGAAACCTGCAATGATACCGATGATAATTGCGATGGTGTAACAGATGAAGATGCAACCGATGTTAGAGAGTGGCATCAAGATTCAGATGGAGATTTGTATGGCAATCCTACTATAACTGCCGAAGGTTGTGATGCTCCTGTAGGTTTTGTTGCTGATGATACGGATTGTGATGATTTAAGTGCCGGTGTTAATCCGGGTGCGATTGAGGTTTGTGATGGCGTTGATAACGATTGTGCCGATGGAATTGATAACGGTGCGGCTGATGCATCGACTTGGTACGCCGATACCGATAGAGATACTTATGGCGATGCTTCAAGTTTTGAGGTTTCTTGCGAACAGCCCGTAGGAACCGTTTCAAATAATTTGGACTGTGATGATGCGGATGCTTCTATAAATCCTGATGCAACCGAGGTTTGGGATTCCGAGGGAATTCAGGTTGATCAAGATTGTGATGACGATACTGAAGATTACGATATTATAACTACTGAGGGAGATTGCGATACGGATACAACGGAAATGTTTGCTTATACTCCTCATGCATTATCTCTTAAGACAGGTGCTGATTGTGTTGTAACTTTGGTAAATGCCAGGGGTTCGGAGGCTAATGATTATAGGCTTGCGACGGATTCATTAGAACCTTATTCGGATGTGAGTATTTATTGGAATCCTTCAGACCCGAGTTATTCGCTTATATTTAATACTGGTTCTTTGGGGACTCTTACAAGTTATGATACCCCCATTGCGGTTAATCAAACTTCAGCAAGTGCACCCGCTTATGTGATGGTGAACAGCGGATCGGTTCTTATATACGAGGTTGTCGAAGAAGGTGATGGTGTTAGGGCTACCGGAACTGTTGTTGAGTCCGGAGGTCGATTATTGCAAAATCCAGATCCGAAAGGCAATTCAACACTTGAAGATACAAGTATTTTGGTTCCCTTGGCTGATTTGACCGACATCGGAGATGGATTTACGGCTACCGTAACATCAGAAGGTGAGATTGTAGAAGTTACGAGCGGTGGGCAGACTACAGAAATTATCAATACAACTAATCCTGATACTGGTCCTGATACCGGTGTAAATCCAGATACCGGAAACGAACCACCACCTCCTCCTGATGAGGGATGCAAAGGATGTGCTTCTAGCGCTCCAGATGTTCAAACCGGACGAGGGATGTTTACTACCGCAATGTTGCTTGTGATGGCTGGGATTATGAGAAGAAGGAAAGAATAACCTAAAAGTTGTCGATCTCACTCCTGGAGTCCGGGTCTTTTTCGTGCTATAATTAAGGGATAAATATAGCACTTAAATGAAAGCTCGACTTAAAAAATTAATTCTGACCGTGTGTGTTTCGCTGATTTTGGCGATTTTTGCCAGTGCATTATCCGTTTTTGCGGTTCCGCAGGCTTTGCAAGAAAGGTTTCAAAAACATTTGTTTGTTGGGCGGGAAATTTCCGATGATATTTTGGTGGTTTATATCGATGACTACAGTTTGTCTGATAACGGGCTGGGAAGGTGGCAAGATTGGAGTCGCAAATATTATGCGCAAGTGATTGATAATTTGGCTGATGCCGGGGCGCAAGTGATTGGTATAGATATCCTTTTTAGCGCGAAATCCAGTGGTGTTTCCGAAGATGATTTGTTTTCTATTATTGATAGTTCCGATCCCGAATTGCAACTTAATCAGTATGTTTCCGATGAGCATCCGGATGATGTTGCGCTTGCCGAATCGGTTGAGAATGCCGGGAATGTTTTTTTGATTAAAATTCCTGCTCGTGATGATCAAGGGAATGTTGTTTACGAACTTGGGTCGATTGATTTAATTGCAAATGGTGAGGCAGGATATGGATATACTTCTGCCGGGTTTTCAGAGTCAGATATGATTTTTAAATTTGATTCTTATAAGACTTTCGCAGAAGCGATTGCCGAGTATTTTAACGGGAGTGATTTTGACATTATCTCTAGCGATTCGGAATCGTTTTATGTAAATTATGCGGGACCCGCTTATTCTTATGAGAGCCTATCTTTTTATAATATTTATTCGGGTAATTTCGATAAAGAATCTGTTGAAGGAAAAATTGTACTGATAGGCACCGGTGCTCCTTCATTACATGATCGATATACGACTCCGATCGGAGATGAAACCATGTACGGTGTCGAAATTCATGCCAATGCAATTCAGACGATTCTGGATGGTGCATATTTGGTTGATGCGAGTGCGAGCGTGCGAATTGCAACTATTTTTGCGATTGTGTTTTTGGCGGTTTTTGCATTTATGTATTTAAATCTTTGGGGGACATTTGGTGCTTTTGTTGTTATGGTTTTTGGATATTGCGTGAGTGCGAAAATTGCGTTTGGACGCGGGGTGATTTTGGATTTGATTTATCCTTTTGTGGCTATCGTCGTGGCGTATATTGCGGTGATCGCTATCCGTTATTTTACGGAAGTGCAAGATAAGAAAAGGGTGCGAGGGGCTTTTTCGCATTATGTTGCGAAGGAGGTTGTGGATGAAATTCTTAAGACGCCGGATGCGCTTAAATTGGGTGGGGATAAAAAGGAAATTACGATTCTTTTTGCGGATATTAAAAATTTCACAAACTGGTCGGAGAGTACGACTCCGCAGGAATTGTCAGAACAGCTAAATGAATATTTTTCCGCTATGTCGGAAGTTGTAATGAGAAATCGGGGGACTGTTGATAAATTTATCGGGGATGCGATTATGGCGTTTTGGGGTGCGCCGCTTCCGCTCCTGGATCACGCGGAAATGGCTTGTAGGGCGGCTTTTGAGGCTCGTGAGAAATTGCGTGAGTTGAATGCGAAGTGGGTTGCTTGCGGCAAACACGAACTGCATTTTCGAGTTGGTATAAATACCGGCGAGGCGATTGTTGGGAATCTTGGGTCGCAAGAGAGGTTCGATTATACGGCGATTGGGGATAATGTGAATTTGGCGTCGAGGCTTGAAGGCGTGAATAAGTTTTATGATACTGAAATAATGATTTCGGAAAATACTTATCAGGTTATTGCTGATAAATTTGAGGTTCGTAAACTGGATTTGATTCGCGTGAAAGGGAAGGATAATGCTATCGGAATTTATGAAGTTCTTGGAGAAAAGGGTTCCTTGTCTCCAGATGCTGTGCAAATTGTTGCGAAGTTTGGACGAGCTTATGATTTATATTTTAAAGGAGATTTTACTAGTGCGAAAAATGCGTTTGAAGAGCTGGTGAAAAAGGTTCCGAATGATGGACCGAGCGGTGTTTATTTAAAAAGAATTTCTGATCTTATCGCGAATCCGCCGGCGAAGTGGGACGGGGTGTGGGAGTTTGAAGGGAAATAAGAGAGGACCTAGGAACTAGTGAAGAGGGGATGAAGAGAAGAGAGGACTTAGGAACTAGTTAAGATAGTGAGCTAGTGAAGAGGGGAGGAAGAGAAGAGAGAATTTAAAAAAAACTCTCGTTTTTTAGGCGAGAGTTTTTTGATTTTCAAGTGAATGCTATTCTAGCTCGATCTTTATGCCTCCGATTTTTCCTGCAATCATGTTGTAGATCCATGCACCTAAAGCCCCTGCTAGGTATCCAACTATGTAGCCGACAGCTGCTCCGAGAATTAACATTCCAAGTCCCATTCCAATCATCTTGAATCCTCCTCCGAATAATAGAGCGAATACTCCGCCTATTGTTGATAAAGCTCCCATGATGCCATACATGACTGCCATCATTGTGGCATAGAATTTCGCGACTGAACCGATGTCTAACCTTTTGATGGTTTTTAGATCTGCCATTTTATATATTTGTTAGGTGGTAAAACTACGATTATTTTATCCTGTTTTATTCGAAGCGCAAGCCGTTTAGCTTAATTTTCGGCCAGACGCGAATGAAAAGTTCTTCCGCCGTTTCGCAACTTACTTCGTAATTTCCGAGTTTTTTGAGTAGATTTTTTATTGTTTTTTGGTTCGGGGCTTCGATTTCCGCATAAACGATTTTTTTTGGATATTCGTCGATATCGATATGTATATTTCCCAGGGAGTAGGTTGTTCGTTTTTTTTCGCAATAAAACGATTCTTTGAGTCCGATATTTTTTAATATTTCAGCGACTTGTTCGCCATCTTTTACCGTTGTTTGAATTTCCTCGCGAATTTTACAATTATTTATTATTTTCTTGGGACCTTTGTATGCGAATTCGGTTGTGTTTGGACCGCAGGTTCTAACTCTTATTAGTTTGCCTTTCGAGCGTAACGAGTGGTTCGGATAATCAAAATGACGGCAGATAATCATGCCGGCGAAGATTTTTTTCGCGCCGAGGAGTTTTAGTTTTGTTTCAAAGGATTTCTTTTCTATACCGAGAACTTTTATTTCGATTTCGTTGGGCATATTATGACGAATGAGGAATACTGAATTGCGAATACCGATATAAAGTGTAACATTTTGTTATGAAAAGAAAAATAATTGTTATTTTGTTGGTGACGATTGTTTTATTAATTGGATTTGTTGGTGTTAAAATGAATGATCAGGTGATTGTAAGTACGGTTGAAAAGCCAAAAATTACATATCCGATAGACGGGAGTGTTGTTGAAGGTCCGATTGTTACGATAAAAGGGATTGGTTATCCATATTATATGGTATGGGCATCTGTTAATAGCGATCTTACATGTTTAGGATTTGATTCGTATGTGGATCAGCGTTGGGGTGGTGATTTTACATCCAAAGATGGATATTTCGAATTCGACTTGATTGAACCGTGTAGTCGTGAAGTAACGGTTTTTGTTGCACAGCATGATGGGTTTAGTTCGGTTGCGCCCATATGTCCGGCTGAATTAAATAGTGACTTAAATAGCGACCCCGTGACATTTACGATTTCAGGTGAACCGTCGGAAAATTGCTTGCAGTAATCTGCGGAGTTAGCTTATAGGATTATTTTGCGTCTTCTTCCAGCACCGCATGCGCCGCCGCCAATTTGGCAATCGGTACTCTGAAAGGGGAGCATGAGACATAATCCATTCCGATTCTGTGGCAGAATTTTACCGATTCGGGATCGCCGCCGTGTTCGCCGCAGATGCCGATTTTTAAGTCAGGGCGTTTTTCTCTACCGCGTTCCATGCCGAATTTTATCAATTCGCCGATTCCTTCTTGGTCAATCGTTTGGAATGGGTCGGCAGATAGGATTTTTTTATCCATATAATCCGGTAGAAATGAACCGATGTCGTCGCGAGAGAATCCGAATCCCATTTGAGTTAAATCGTTTGTTCCAAAAGAGAAAAATTCCGCAGTGTCCGCCATTTTGCCTGCAGTGAGAGCGGCTCGTGGGATTTCGATCATTGTGCCAAACGAGTGAGGGATTCTCGTGAGCCCGAATTTTTTACAAACTTCGTTGTGTATTTTTTCGACAATTATTTTTTGGTGGTTGAGTTCGTTAACTGTGCATGTGACAGGAATCATTATTTCCGGAGAGGCGTCTTTACCTTCCGTAATCATTTCCGCCGTTGCTTCAAAAATCGCTCTAATTTGCATCTCGGAAATTTCTTCATAAGTGATTCCGAGCCTGACTCCGCGGTGGCCGATCATCGGATTGTTTTCTTTTAGTGAATCTGCTCGTTTGCGTAAATCCGACAAGCTTATTCCGAGTTCGCGGCTTAATTGAATCAGTCTATCTTCATTTTTTGGAATAAATTCATGAAGAGGTGGGTCCATTAATCTTATCGTTATAGGCAGTCCGTTAAGCACTTCCAATGTTTCTTTTATGTCTTTTTTTACATATGGAAATAATTCATCAAGTGCCGTTCTGCGTTCTTGTTCGGTGCGACTTACTATCATTTTTCTTAATAAAAAAAGAGGGCGGTCGCTGCCTTCGCCGTAAAACATGTGTTCGATTCTGAAAAGACCGATGCCTTCCGCTCCAAATGAAATCGCTTTTCGTGTGTCGTGCGGAGTATCTGCGTTTGTTCGTATGCGTAATTTTCGTGTCATATCCACGAGTTCCATTAACGATTTATAGCTTTCGTTTTCTGAAATAATTGCTTCGGATAAAGGCATATCTCCAAGATATACAACGCCTTTTGTTCCATTTAGCGAAATTGTGTCGCCTTCACGAATAACCGTTCCGTCTTTTGTTGTTAAGGATTTTGTTTCATGAGAAATTTCGATGTCTCCACATCCGACTATGCAGCATTTCCCCCACCCGCGAGCGACAAGTGCGGCGTGTGAAGTCATCCCGCCTTTTGAGGTAAGAATCGCTTGAGATTTATGCATGCCATCAACATCTTCCGGTGAAGTTTCTTCACGTACAAGGATTACTTTTTCTCCTTTTTCAGCCCATTTAACCGCATCTTCGGAAGAAAAAACCACCCTTCCTCTTGCGCCACCCGGACCTGCCGGTAATCCTTTTGCGATCGGTTTTGTTGTGGATTCGGCTTTTGGGCTTATCATTGGGAGAAGCAGTTCGATGAGTTGTTGCGGTTGTACTCGCGAGATTGCCGTGCGTGCATCTATTAAATTTTCTTTAAACATATCCATCGCTATTTTTACCGCTGCGGTTCCGTTTCTTTTGCCGGTGCGGCATTGCAAGATATATAATTTACCTTTTTCGATTGTGAACTCGATATCCTGCATGTCTTTATAATGATGCTCGAGTTTTTCTCTGACTTCTTCAAGTTGTAAATAAATTTCCGGCATTAATTCGGCAAGAGTCGGGAGGTTTTTACTTTGGTCGTTTTTCGAATAGCTGTTGATTGGAGCCGGTGTGCGGATTCCTGCGACCACATCTTCGCCTTGAGCATTTATGAGATATTCTCCGTAAAATTTATTTTCGCCATTCCCCGGATTTCTTGTAAAAGCTACTCCCGTTGCGCTGTCTTCGCCCATATTGCCGAAAACCATCGCTTGGACATTTACCGCTGTTCCCCATTCATCAGGGATTTTTTCAATTCTTCTATAATCGACTGCGCGTTTGCCGTTCCAGCTTGAAAAAACTGCGCCGATCCCTCCGTAAAGTTGGTCCTTGGGATCTTCCGGAAAAGATTTGCCAAGTTTTTCTTGTACGATTTTTTTGAAATCTTTTACTATCGCAATAAGGTCGTCGGTTGTTAAATCGGTGTCAGCTTTATATCCTTTTGCTTTCTTAATTTCGCCCAAATGCTCATCCATTATTTTTCTTATTCCTTTGCCTTCGGTTGGCTCAAGTCCCGCAGCTTTTTCCATTACAACATCCGCATACATCATGATTAATCGTCTGTATGAGTCGTATGCGAATCGTGGATTTTTGGTTTGGTTTATTATGCCCTCTATTGTCTGGTCGTTAAGTCCGACATTCAGAACCGTGTCCATCATTCCCGGCATCGATTTGCGCGCTCCGGATCTTATTGATACGAGGAGTGGATTTTTCCTGTCCCCGAATTTTTTACCGGTTAATTTTTCAATTTGGGTTATGGCTTTTTTTATATCTTCAGTGAGTCCTTTCGGGTAAGAATTTTCATTTTCGTAAAAATATGTGCAAACGACGGTTGTTATTGTGAATCCGGGTGGGACCGGGAATTTCAAATCTTCATGTCCCGCCATTTCTGCGAGGTTTGCCCCTTTTCCTCCGAGGAGGTTTTTCATCGATTCGTTTCCGTCGGCTTTTCCGCCGCCGAATGAGTATACATATTTTGTCATGTCGGTGAGTTATGTTCGAGGGGGATTATAGCAGAAGAGAGGACCTAGTGAACTAGTGAAGATAGTAAAGAGAAGAAAAGAGAGGACCTAGTAGACTAGCGAAGATAGTGAACTAGTAAAGAGGTGAGAAAGAGAAGAGGATCAAGAGAGGACCTAGTTTCTAGTGAACTAGTGAAGATGCTAGTAAAGAGGAGATCAAGAGAGGACCTAGTTTCTAGTGAAGATAGTAAAGATGCTAGTGAAGAGAAGAAGAGAGAGGACCTAGTTTCTAGTAAAGATAGTGAACTAGTGAAGAGGAGAGAAAGAGAAGAAAAGAAAAGAGAA
This sequence comes from Candidatus Altimarinota bacterium, assembly GCA_041666465.1. Lineage (GTDB taxonomy): Bacteria > Patescibacteriota > Gracilibacteria > UBA1369 > UBA12470 > XYC2-FULL-41-22. Next base: position 1,254 of record JBAYGX010000025.1, on the reverse strand, counting down.
TTTTTTCTTTACTGCAGGTTATAAGTTCTTACCGCTTTGTTGCAAAAGACCTATGTTATTGATAACATAACGGTTGTTAAATTTTATGGTAAAAATTAAAACAAAAACCGGTGCTTTTACGCTTATAGAGGTAATAATCGCAATTTCGATTTTTGCGATTTTGGCAGTTATTACGATTCAGATTTTTTCAAATATTTCTTATGTGAGCAGAAGTGTTGAGGTGCAGCAGTATGTTTTTTCAGAAGGGGAGGCGGTGATGGAAAAACTTATTCGCGAGGTGCAGAGATCGGCGATTGATTATGAAGAGTATTACAGCAGGACTGTTTTGGAGTCGACTTATTATGGGCAAAATTATGGTGCCTATGGTGCGTCGTTTTATAGTCCCGGGGATGATGGTGGACCTTTGACTATTCCGGGTGGGGTTGGTGGAGATGGGATTACCGGGACGAGTTGTGGTGCGAGTATCGATTATTTTTTTACCGAGGATTGCGAGGATTTCGAAATCGATTCGTATGATAGTAATACAGGTGCGCATTATTATACCGGTTCTTTGGATGGGTTTCCCGATGAGGCGAATGCGTTTTGCGAAGGTGATGATCCGGTGGATTGTGACGATGTCGGATATTCCTTGCAGGATGAGCTTTATTTGATTGATTCGGGCGGGATTAAAAAAACCATTTTTGTGCCGGAAGAAAAAGATGATGGGGGTTATGCGATATCCATGCTTGAAATGGACGGTGTCGATGTTGATGGTGATGCGATTTCCGATTACTGGCAATGTGCAAGCGATTATGTTTGCGGTGATACCGCTAATCATTATGTGTATTTAAAAGAAACGCTTACCGGTTCCGGATATGTTGTGCCGGAATATGATGCGGATTTGCAGGGGTCAATTGATGATGATGAGTTTGAACCTATTACGCCCGAGGGTTTGGATATTATTGATCTTCATTTTTTCATTACGCCATTGGAAGATCCTTACAGGGCCTTTGCGGAAAATGATCAGGCTGTGTTGCAACATCCGCGTGTTACTATAGTTATGACTGTGGCTCCTTCCGCGGATTTGGGTCAAGGGCTGGGGAGTGACTGGTCGTTGACTTTGCAGGGGACTGCAAGTACGGCGGTTTTCGATGTTGTTCCGAGTGAATATAAGGGATGTTGGAGGTGGTGTGAAAGCGTGGCTGATTGTGAGACTGATTGTTCTTATTAAAAGAGCCCATAGTTTTTAACTATAGGCTCTTTATTTTTCCTGAT
>JBAYGX010000024.1:0-15132 GCA_041666465.1 Candidatus Altimarinota bacterium | reverse complement strand
CTGCTGAAACCTTTTGCGGCCCAAATCTTTTGTCGAGCAATTTCCGGAAGTAGTAGCGCACACTGCCTCATTCAGTATTTTGCATTTTTACCGTAATGGACGAATTTTTCATGTATGTTTTGCATATTCTTATATGTTAAAATCTACTGCCAGTATATCTGGAAATTGAGGCGAGTCCATCAATGCGAATTGACTTTTTCGGGGCTGATTGCGCGCTCACCTATCTACCATTGCGCGATTCTCTTTCGCGAAAAGCATGCCAGGTCTATAATTTTATCAATTCTAATCTACAAAAATGAAAAAATCTCAATTCAAGCAACTCTCCCCAAGCTTACAAAAACTCATACTTACAACTGACGGAGCAGGTGCCGGTGTCACCACGAAAGGTACGCTCAGCTCTTGTGTCACCAAGAGCAAAACTCCAGTTTCGACTTTTGCAGGAAAAACTCTCAACCACTGCAACGGAGGCTCGACTTATCAAGCCGCGATGTGGCTAAAAGAACATCTCGCAAACGGAGGAAAGCTAGTCGTCACTCTCGCAGGCGCGTTAAGCTCTTTCCAAGTCGGCGTCATGCTTGCCGAACTTATCCGCCAAGACAAGGTACATTTGGTTTCTTCGACAGGCGCGAATCACGAGGAGTCTTATTACAGATATGTCGCTCATTCGCATTATGCTTATATTCCGCGCTATACAGAGTTAACTCCGGAACAAGAGGCGGAGTTGCGTGATGCAGGACTTCGCAGAATTACAGACACTTTTTTGCCTGAGGATGAGAGCGTAAGAATTATGGAACCGCATTTGTTAAAAATGTGGAAAGAGGCCGAAAAAAAGGGCGAAAGTTATTTCCCTCATGAATATTTCAGAAAACTTTTTGCTAAAAATCTGATCAAACCGGATCCGATGGCAAATCCGGAAGATTGCTGGACTTATGCGGCTTATAAGAAAAATATTCCGATTGTAATTCCGGGTTTTGAAGATTCGACGATGGGTAATATTTTTGCGAGTTATACTTATTCCGGAAAATATCGAACAAATAAATCGACAGTTCTTGATCAACGAATTATGAAAACGGGGCTGGATTATTTCACCTATTTATATGATTGGTACATGGAAGCTTCGAAGAATCATCCGATTGCTTTCTTGCAGTTGGGCGGTGGAATTTCTGCTGATTTTCCGATTTGTGTCGTGCCTTCCCTAAAGCATGATTTACAGTGGCCAAAAGTTCGAGACTGGGCCGGATTTGTCGAGATTGGTTCTTCGCCTATGTCTTACGGATCTTATTCAGGAGCGGGAGGCAAGGAAAAAATCACTTGGGATAAATTGTCGACTTCAAGCTACTACCAGATAATCCAAAGCGATGTCACGGTTGCGTTTCCGTGGATTGCGGCGGTGTTGCTGGGGTTGTAAGACACAGACAGCAGATGAATAGGCTGATGTTGACATTTTTGTTTTTCCTGGTATTGTTCGGCTGCAAATGATTGCCTATTATTTTTGTTAAAACAATGCCCGAAGAAAAAACGCTTTCCCCAGATAGAATCGCGAGACAAGAAATCATGTATGATACTGATGGGCTTACGACTGAACGACTGAGGACTTTTTTAAGCTTGGCTTGTCGATTTTTACCTTCATCAATAAGAGAAAAACGTTTGTTGCTAGAGGATCCATTGCTGAGGCAATATCTTGCACCGTCTGATTCGCTGGAACCGATTGTTTGCCCTCGAGCCGGTAATGATCGGGTTTTAACAATTGCCAGCAGCGGTGAGATACCACAAGCTTTTATATTTTCCGGAAGTACATATTTGGAGATAGTAGACTGTTCTGTCCCTGCTTGTTTTATGGCTGAATTAAAACTTATGGCAGCGCAATATTTTTCTTATGAAGATTATTTACGATTGTTTTTCTTCGGAGACAAACTTGATGCTGAAATTTTCGACCCGGATATTTACAGATTTATAGCTCCTCATCTATCTGCCCAGGCAAGATTATATTTTGATGCAATTATTACAAAACCAGAATTGCGTGATCTATTTGTTATGAATAAATTTAGCCGTAATAGGAATATTTGCCCTCGTGAAGCCGACAACTTGCCAACAAGATTTGCGCCACTAGCCAGCAGGGATTCGTATTCCGTATTACAAGATCGATTGGCAGAAAGCGAGTGGACGATTAGACGGATGGATCTCCGCACTGCTAATTTAGCAGAAGCAGACAAATATGATTTGGTTTATATCAGCAATGTTGGATATACTTTTGAAGATATTCTCGATACGGTAAGAATCCTCTTCCAAAAAGGTGTCAAACTCGTTGGTTTCACAATAGAAAATTGTGGTAGGAATATAGGTAAGAATTGCCAACAACTATGGGTTGATAGAAATGGTACGGTTTACAACTCACAATCGGACTTAATACCTACCGCCCCTCTCTTAAGCGTTGATGGGCAATTAATAACTCCCGGTTCATTGGTAAGATTTGAAGGAATTGAGTTTGAAGTTAAACATATCGATCCAACTGTTAAACTTGGCATATACTGTGAAGCTTCATCGCAATTTTGATTTTTTTGATTAAAATTTAACATGTGGCATAATGTCGCAGTTCAGCGCAAAAAAGGTCGCCGTAGGCGACCGGTTCGTGCGCAATACTATCAAGTCGTTTCGCGCATGCGAAACACAATATCGGGGTGTAGCGCAGTTGGCTAGCGCGCAGCGTTCGGGTCGCTGAGGCCGGAGGTTCAAGTCCTCTCACCCCGACCACAGGCCGGTAGCGAGTCGTAGGCGACCGGACGGTTTTTTATCAATAAGTTTTGCGTGAGCAAAACTCAATATAGTGACACTGGTCAGAATTATTTTTCCACCAAATCCCGAATTTCCATTTCTTCTTCAAACGATACCGTTAAATCTTCAAATCTCGCAATAACCAATCTGAAGCCTTCCGCAATTAATGCCCTTACTATATCTATCGAAGTCCCCTCAACCGAATATGTTTCTCCCACCGTTCTATATGCATCGCGTCCTAAATTAAAATTCGTTTCAGCCATATAGCCAACACGTTCACGGCCCATGTCAACTACAAAAGTACCTCTTACAAGTTGTCTGCGAATTGTTATCAAATCGTCTCCGAACAAAATATGTGAATACAATCCTTGAGTATTATGCTTTCTGATACCAAGGTAACGACCACATAAGTCCTGATATTGTATTCTTCCATGTCGATAAACCATATGAAATCCGCTATCTTCCTCATGCGAATCTCTTAACAGTTTTGCTAACGTCAAATTCTTTTTTTGCGCAGAACTTCTGAACGGCCAATCACTTTCTTGAATAATTTTCATGTAAAAATACTATTTTTAATTTTAAGATGTCAATCTTGCAATAAGTTTTGCGAAAAATCAATCCTATTGCTAGCTCAGTTCCCGAAATCATGGTATAAATTCCCCGCTTAATTTTCCACTCACAAAACATGCCCCATATCATCATCGCCAATTCTCAGCAACAGAAGTACGACAAATTGCGAAAACTTAATTTCACGCATAAAGAAATTGAATCCGCTTTTGCGGAAAAACCTGTCGCCGTCGTTTGTATAGATGAACGAGCGCGACTTTCCGACAAGCCCGTTATAGGGTTGGCCGGCACGGGAGTTCTTTTCACGGATAAGCAACGCGCGAAGTTTCTTGAAAATGTACGCGCTTTCGGCCTCGATATTTCCGAGCTTGAATTCACACAACACGAATCCTGCGGAGCTTGCGGACTTTATTGCAAAGATCATCCTGAAAATACGCCCGACGAAATGGCTGAAAAATCTGCAAAACATATGGCGAAATCCGCCAATGCAAAAAAAACTGTTACACGCATAGGATGGACATCGGATTGTCATCATAAGGCTGTCGGTCACTCCCACGCGCATCATGCACGAGCGATTTATGTTGATGGAACGGGACGATTTAATCCGGCTAAATTAGGGCCACCAGATGGATTTATTTTATCGGTAAAATATTCTCCGGACGACGAATACTCAAGAAAAGAACTTGCGATAGCGCAAAGTATCGCAATGGGCGAAATGCTCGATTTGTATCCGGGGCTTGTGGAAGTTTTGGAGTTGCCATATAATGGGTGAGTAATAACTCACTTCCATGCAACGCGGTATAGCGACATTTACGCTTGATTACGGGGTTTGTCCGAAATGGCTTTTTGAGCGAATGGTTAAGCTTGGACGAGAGATGGTTGATATTTTGATTATGGAATACGGACCGGATGAATTTATAAAAAGGATTGCCGATCCCGTTTGGTTTCAGTCGCTCGGAACAGTTCTTGCGTTCGATTGGAATGCGAGTGGACTCACCACGATTCTTACAGCGGCTCTTAAGGAAGCAATTCGTGGTCGCGAGCGGGATTTAGGTGTTTTTATTTGTGGAGGGAAAGGAAAAACTTCTCTCAAAACTCCCGATGAAATTACTTCTTGGGCCGGGCGATTGAGCTTGCCGGATTCGAAAGCGAAAAGTCTCGTTTATAATTCGAGAATGAGTGCAAAAGTAGATAGCTCTTTAATCCAAGATGGTTTTCAACTTTATCATCACGCGTTTTTCTTCTCACGAAACGGTGCGTGGACTGTCGTGCAACAGGGTAGGAACAAGGAGAAGCGGACTGCTCGAAGGTATCATTGGTTTTCAGAGAACGCCAAGGACTTAATTCGCGAGCCGCATTCCGGAATTATTTCTCAAAATCTCGGTGGCAAAGTTCTGAATATGACTGCGAAAGAAAGTGATTCAAATCGTAATTTATCACTCGATTTGGTAAGTGGAAATTATAATAATTTGATGAAAGATATTACGATTCTCAGGAGGCATTCCTCTGATTTGTCGAAGATGGTTTCGGTTGTGGCAAGTGGAGATCAGCTTACGCTACTTGAACTGGAAGATACGGAATTTTATACGCATCCGGTTGTATGGGAAAATTTCTCGCGTAGCAAATATCTTGAAAAAATTCTCTGGAAATTATGTGATGAAAAACCTCGCTCTTACGAACAGGTCGTCGCAACCAAAGGTGTCGGCCCGAAAACGATTCGCGCATTGTCGCTCGTTTCGGAAGTTATTTATGGAGCCGAAGCATCTTATAAAGATCCTGCCCGTTACAGTTTCGCGCATGGAGGGAAAGATGCGACGCCTTATCCTGTCGATAGGAAGACTTATGATGAAAGTATTGGGATGTTGAAAAAGGCTGTATGTAAAATGAAGCTAAGTTTGAGTGAGAAGAATAAGATTGTTAACAACATGGACTCTCGTCTGCATTAAGAGTTTTCAACACTTCTCCCATTCTCATTCTTACTTCTCGACGAGTTGGACCTACTCGCCGGTTTCCAGGCAACCTCAATGGATTCATAATTCTTTCCGTGCCTGTCATTCTCGAAGTTTCATCTCTCACTCGCTCCATTCGTTCACTATTTACCATATCAAATATTTTTAAATTCACATCTATAATGCACCAACTTTGGAAATATTACACTTGACGATTACACGCTATTTAACATTCTGCGCCTCAAGCGCAATTCTTATAGTTTCGTGTAAAGTTGGGTTTTGTAATAATGAATGCTTCACCAAATCGCTCTCGTGTGTCGAAAATAAGAGCTGCAATCCCTCTTCTTCTGTAGTCCCTGCCAAATCAGCAAGTTCTGCATTATCCATCTCTTCAAGCCTCTTTTGTCCTGCAACTAGCTCTATCATTTTTATACTAAATTATGTGGTTTTTTATTTTACCCTAAATATTTAAATTGTAAACTTAAATCCCTGCAGGCGCACTCTACTCTGCCTGTAGATAACCCCATGTTAATCACTTGATTCACAACGCTTCTAAACCATATGGCTCTTGAACCAGATAACGTTACCGATCCTCCTATTTCTCCTCTGGGGTCTGTCCATTTCGTATGGCTTCCTTTACCTGCCTCCCTCGACTCCTCCAACCCACATGCGCGATAAAATTGCGCTATCTGCCTGCGTTCAACGCATATATTTTGTACGCTGAATCTTCTAACTGTCACTTCGGGCAAACTTTCTCCGGTTTCAATGCCAAGAAGCCCAAATGCATCTTTCAACAAATATGCCGAGATTGGTCTTTCCTCTTTCATGCACTCGTATAAGGCTGCCATTTTGCTCTTATATTCTACATCATTCACGGTGACACGTTCCCCTGTTGCAGCGCTTACGAAATCATCCATGTCATCTCTAAGCATATTCGGGAAACAATATATTGCTCGTTCGGGACATTCTCCGCATTCTTTCTCGACTTGATATTCATCAAACATATCGAGAAACAATCTAATATATATATAACGGTATGAGGGCATACTTCGCTCGCGGTTTCCATAGCCCCTTCCAAGTTGTTGTTTGGAGTTTCCATCTGTTAATTATAGCATGAAAATGGGCAACAGTTAATAGCATTTCTTATTAAAACGCATTGATGTTTTTAATATTGACTATTCGCCCTTTCTGGATGTACTCTATTACCAGACCTCCACCCCGGGTATAGGTCTTAACAGCTATAACCAACCACGCCATGCAAACCAAAAAAGATCTCGCCCTTATCGGCCTCAAAAAAGCTTCCGGCACTCTCGCTAAAGTCATACAAATGACTGAAAACGGAGAATACTGCATCGACATCATGCAACAGAATCTTGCCGTAATCGGACTGCTTAAATCTGCACATCAAATGTTGATGGAAGGACATCTAAATACATGTTTCAAAAGCGCAATGGAGTCCTCTTCTCCAAAGAAAAAACAACAGATGATAGATGAAATTTTAAAGGTATCTAAATTATCAAATAAATGATGGAACAAATCTACTACATAAAAGGCATGCATTGCGCTTCTTGCGAGGTGGTCATCGAGAAAAAACTTCTCGAAATTAACGGAATTGAATTCGTCGATGTCTCACTTGCAAAAGCACAAGTTGTAATCGGGTATAAAAACGAGAAACCTCGCATGGAAAATCTTAACCGTATGTTTAAAGAACTCGGTTATAAATTCTCGGGAACACCGTTTGAAAAAGATAGCGATTTTTTGAAACAACTAGTCGGACCTATTATCGCCGCCGGTTTAATAATTATCGTTTTTTTGAGCCTAGGCAGGCTTGGGCTCACATCATTAATCACCGTAGATTCCGGTAGTTCCTATCCTGCATTCTTCGTTTTCGGTCTGATTGCCGGAGTCTCAAGTTGCGCGGCGCTAATTGGCGGGCTGCTTTTATCTCTATCCAAACAGTGGACTGAAAAATACGGCAAAAGTCCCGAGCCTTATATCCTTTTTAATCTAGGAAGATTAATTTCATATGGACTTTTTGGAGCAGTTTTGGGGCTTATTGGCAAAAAACTACAGATTACATCGAGCATCACTTCAATTCTCATTTTGATTGTTTCTTTTTTGATGTTCGTTCTCGCAATGCAAATGCTTGGCGTGGATTTTTTCAATAAATTCAAACTATCTTTACCAAAAAGCATCACTCACCGCATAGCCGATGAGTCGAAGTCGGAAGGCAAATATACGCCTCTTATTACAGGATTTTTTACCTTTTTCCTGCCTTGCGGATTTACAATAATCGCTCAAGGAATGGCAGTTTTATCAGGTAGTGCAACCCGTGGCGGACTCATCATGGGCATGTTTGCACTCGGCACTGCATTGCCTCTTTTATTCATAGGGATTTCGAGCGCAAAAATGCTCAGCACGAATTGGTCTGAAAAATTCATACGCACGATGGCATTATTAATTTTATTTTTTGTCGGATATAACTTGACTGTTCAGTTTAATTTAAGCAGATATTTTAACGAGACTGTTCAGGTCGAACAAAATCAGGAAGCTCCGGATCAAATAATTTCAACCGTTTATACTTCTGAAAACGATATCGTGCCAAGCTCGTTTGAGGTCAAAAAAGGAGAAACTATCAGATTTGAAGTCGATGTTCAAGATAACGGATCCGGATGCATGAGTACGATTATGATTCCGGGTTTATACGACACTTCTCAATATCTGAAAAAAGGCGAGACTCTTATTATGGAATTTACGCCAACGGAAGTTGGTGAGTATCAGATAACCTGCGCGATGGGCGTGCCTAGAGGAACTATAACCGTAACCAATTAAAAATATGCAAAAAACCGCTCTCGAAATATCCGGCATGCATTGCGCTTCATGTGCCGCGAACATAGAAAATTCGCTCAAGAAAACGCCTGGAGTTAAATCTGTTAATGTCAATTTCGCGTCGGAAAAGGCGCATGTGCATTATGACGAATCCGCGACAAATCTCGGTGATATAAAAAAAACTATCGAGAAGTTGGGATATCATGCCCATGAAGCCGGGATGGCTCATGAACACGGGAAAGATAACGCGAAAAATCTTCGGAATCGATTTCTGATTGCGCTTATTTTCAGCTTGCCGATTATTTATATGACCATGTCGACACCGAATATTTTGCTCGAATTTATTTTTACAACAATTGTTATCGGCGCATGTTTGAATATCTGGATTTCAGGTGTAAAAAATCTCATCAAGCTGACACCAAATATGGATTCGCTTATTTTTCTTGGGACTGCGGCCGCTTATTTTTACAGCGTTGTTGCATCTTTTACAGGGCTCGAATTGTATTATGAAAGCGCTGCGATGATTTTTGTTTTTATTTCTCTTGGCAAATATCTCGAATCTGTTACAAAAGGCAAAACCAGTAATGCGATAAAAAAACTTATCGGACTTCAACCGAAAGAGGCTACCGTTATAAGAAATGGCAAAGAGCAAAAAATCTTAATAAGTTCTGTTGCTGTTGGAGATATTGTTGTTGTAAAGCCTGGTGAAAAAATTCCTGTTGACGGCGTCTTAACTGAAGGGAATTCCGAAGTTGACGAAAAAATGATTACAGGCGAGAGCCTTCCTGTTGAAAAGAACATTGGCGATGCAGTAATTGGCGGAACAATAAATAAAGTCGGTAGTTTCCAATTTAAGGCAACAAGAGTCGGTTCGGAAACCCTTCTCGCGCAAATCATAAAAATTGTTGAAGAGGCGATGGGCTCAAAAGCTCCGATTCAGATGCTTGCCGACAAAGTTTCTTTTTATTTCGTACCTTCTGTCATGGCGATTGCCGTTATTGCTTTTATCGTGTGGTTTTTGAGCGGACAAGAATTGTCTTTTGCCCTTATTGTATCTGTTACGGTTTTGATAATCGCATGTCCTTGTGCGCTTGGGCTCGCTACTCCTACTGCAGTTATGATGGGTACCGGACTTGCGGCCGAAAGAGGAATTTTGATAAAAAGCGGCTCGGCTCTCGAAACCGCGAGGAAAATAGATATGGTGGTTTTTGACAAGACCGGAACGCTCACAAAAGGTGAACCGAGTGTTACCGAAGTTGTCACGTTGAGTAAGGAAGTTGGCCAAGATTTCGTTTTGCGACTTGCCGCATCTATCGAGAAAAACTCCGAGCATCTTTTGGCACAAGCGATTGTTTCTCATGCCGGAGATTTGGAATTATTTGCGGTTAAAGATTTCCGTGCGATTCCGGGGAAAGGTGTAATTGCATCTCATGACGGGAAGAAAATCCTGTTTGGAACGAGACTTCTTATGGAGGAAAACCAAATCGATATTTCGCTTGTTTCGGCTCGTATTTCGACGCTGGAAGGTGCAGGACAAACAACAATGATTTTGACTTTTGACGGAGAGGTTGTCGGACTTATTGCTGTCGCAGATACTCTTAAGGATCATTCAAAAGAAACTATCGAAAGCCTTCATAAACTTGGCATAAAAACCGCAATAATCACCGGCGATAACGAGAGAGTTGCAAATGCAATTGCGCGCGAACTCGGAATTGATCGAGTCTTGGCGCAAGTTTTACCTGAAGGAAAATCCGCGCGAGTTAAAGAATTGCAATCGGAAGGATATATCGTTGCGATGGTTGGCGACGGAATAAACGATGCTCCAGCATTGGCTCAGTCCGATTTAGGGATTGCGCTTGGTTCCGGAACGGATGTCGCAATTGAAACGGGTGAAATCGTTTTGATAAAAGATGATCTTCGCGATGTTATAACCGCAATGGACTTGAGCAGATATACCTTACGAAAAATTAAGCAAAATTTATTCTGGGCTTTTGCTTATAATGTTGTCGGAATACCTATTGCGGCAGGGATTCTATATCCGTTTACCGGATGGCTTCTTAATCCGATGATTGCGGCCGGAGCGATGGCGTTTTCGTCGATTAGCGTGGTTGGGAATGCGCTGATGATGAAGAGATATAAATCTTAAGCAGCCCTACTCAAATCATCTATAATTTTTTGTTTGTCAGGTGTCCAGTTTTGTACAACCTCTCCTTGGAAATTATCTTTACATAATTTATATTTCGTTTCGGCACCTTTCCCGGATGCAGCTACATAAAATGGCTGGTTTCCACCAACATTTACAATATAAGCTTCCAGATCGAAATGAGGCCAACTAACATTTTGCGATACAACCATTGTCGTCCTGTTTGCAGCATCGGATAGTAAACCTGCCAATGGAGTTTCTTGATAATTTTCCGAAACAGTTGGTTGTATGTTTTTAAGCAGTCTTGGGAGAGCATTTATGTTCGTACATGTCCCGATTTTTTTATAATTTTGATCCAAAATGATTATTTCCCCGGTAGATGGATGTATTCCAATTCTCAAATCCGCTCCATTCTTCCATCCTGGAGTCGCTAAAACCGATTCATCGCTATCCTTTGGATTTACATTCCCATAAGCAAGTCTCCCGAAATAATATCCCGGATACATGTTTTTTGCCACGCCCTCTGCCGGGACCGGTAGTGATGTTGTAAGCATTGCTCGTGCCGATTCCGGATCTGCCGGATCGCTCGACAATCCCAAGAGGCTCCTTAATGCCATCTGATCTTCGAGAAAATTTTTCAAATCAGCCACATATCCGACTTCTTCGCGAACATCTTGTATTCCCCCAACCGCTTCGATTCTAAGCCTGGTTTCCCCCTCTTGTTTTGTGTCTTTTGCCGCAGCCTCTTCGACAAAACTTACCGTATACATGCTCAAGCTACCATTCGGCTGTTTAATCGAAAGTTCGGCGGAATTCGGTCCTATCGATAATGTACTGCCGGCTGTTATTGACTCAATTTTACTGAAATCTCCAATTTGTTCCGCGAACAAAGCCGAAAGCATTATTGATGCATCGAGAGCTTCCTATCTTTGTTTTTGTCGGTCTTGTAAGCATCGATATAAATCGATCTTGCAAGAAAAGTTAATCCTGTTGGTTTTTGCGCAATCACCTCCTTACGATTTTCTATCCCCAGATTTACCGGTTCTATTTTTTCTTTTGCGTGAGAACGAAGTTCTTCAACTTGTTGATGTAAAGCTTCCGGAGACATATTTGTTTTTGTTACTTTTTAATCTCTGTATTTTAACACTTTTAGGCGTGGATGTCTAGGGTTGTAACTGAAAAGATCGCTCGTGCGATTTTTGGTATGATCATGTGGCCGGATATTTGCGAGTTTTCTAAAACTCGCCCGGGCAGGTTCACTCCAAGGCGGCGCAATGCTGTCCCGCAATATTTTACAAAAGTCTGCAAACCCCAACCGGTTGCATGAGCCCGTTTTTGTGAATTGAAAAAAACCAGAGTTCGTTGGACAGTCATTACTTACTGTTAAAGCCTTCTTAATTGATCCCTTGTGCTGGTTCTTCCTTCGCGTATATCTATTTCATCCATGCCATCTGAAGAATCCTCTTCGACTTCCGGTTCTGTCGTACCTGGCATTTGTATTTCTTCCAAAGCTCCTGCCCTTCTCTTAGCCAACGCATCCTCTACCCAAATCTTATACGCCTGATCTTCAGATTCCACCCTTCCAACACCGTTATCATTTTCCATTTTTTTGAAAATTAAAAATTAATTGGTGGTTAATTTATATTTTAAAATCCCCAAAGTCAATCAAAATCGCTTTTGGTTTATTTTTAATGTAAAATTTGTCCGGTTTCGGGGCGTAGCGTAGTTGGTTAGCGCGCAAGGCTGGGGGTCTTGAGGTCGCAGGTTCGAATCCTGTCGCCCCGACCACAGGCCGGTAGTCCTGCAAAGCAGGACGAACGGCCATTCTTATAATTCTCCTTATGTATAACTTCTCTTCAAAATATAAAACTCCGTTAATAAACCTCTTTCTTCTGCTTTTGATAATGTTTTTCGGCAAGGAAACTACCAATGTGGTTACAAATATAGCTGTAAACGGAGAGTCCAATTACGGATTTGGCATATTTATCACCTTTCTAATAATCGCAGAAACATTAGCGTTTTTTTATAAGAAAAAGATTCTCGCCAATCTTGCATATAAAAATGGTGGAATAAGCAAAACTGATAACGAGCTAATTATGACATCATGGGTAATGCACATGATTGTTGGCGCATTAATCGCTGTCGCCGCCGCAAAATCCTTCGGCGGAACAGATAATCTCATAGGACTTTTCGTAATGGCCGAAGTAATTAGAAATCTTATTATTTTCGGCGTCCTTCTTACCGATTTTGATGGCAAAAAAAGCGTTTCGCCAATTAAACAGGTTTTTTCAGAAATAATTATTGCGCTTTTTAATTTCATTGTTTATGTCGGTATCTGGGGATCCATAACATGGGATATGTCTATAGATGGAGGTAATATCGCACTCACGCTGATTTACGCATTTTGCGCATTTATTATTTTCATGATTTTTTACGCCTCTCTTAATATATTCCCACTTCTTGAATTCGAGATTGATCGACAAAAAACTTTTACTGAAAAATTAAATTCAACTATCTCTTTTGTTGCAGTAATACTTGCCGCGCTCCTTCCTCTATACTTGAGATAACACCTGCAAAACTCCCCACATCACGCACATCCCCGTAACAAGACCGGCAAGCCCGATATGGCCATGTCCCATTTTTTTTGATGAAGGCAATAGTTCGTCAAAGGCGACATAAACCATTATCCCTGCAACAGAAGCAAGCATTGCTCCAAGCGAAAAATCCGAGATTGATTTTCTCAAAATCAAAAACGCCAATAATGCGCCAAAAGGTTCCGCGAGAGCCGCAACTCCAACGAGCAAAAAACTCTTCATTTTGCTTTTTGTCGCGTAATAAATCGGTAATGCTATACATATTCCTTCCGGGATATTGTGAATAGCCACAGCTATCGCAACTGAAACTCCGAAAACAGGATCGATTATCGCGGTTGCGAATGTAATAACCCCTTCGGGTATGTTGTGTATGCCTAATGCGAACGCAGTAAAAAGTCCGCTTTTTAAAAGAGCTTTTGAATGAGTATCGAACCCTTCCTCTTCTCTTTTCTCAACAAAATTGTGAGTGAATAAATCTATAACGAACGCAATTATCAATCCCAACAGAAAAAACAGTGCCACGTATTTTTCCGGCAAAATATCAGAATACGCTCCGAATCTTTTTTCCGATTCCGCTATAAGTTCGAAAAGCGACATGTAAACCATAATTCCTGCCGACAACCCCAACCCGAATGCGAGTATTTTTGTATGAGTGTTTTTTACCCAAAAAACCAATATCGTTCCCGCAAGAGTTGATAACCCCGCCAGAGCGGATAATAAAAATGCCAATAATATTGCGTGTTGTTGCATTTGGAATTTAATCAAATATACTCTTTCCCAGGATAGAATTTTACCGTATATTTTATGTTTTCGCTAAAAATTATGGGGAAACACATCTTGATTTTCTCATTATTCTTTATCCCCATTATTGGATTTTACTTTTCCATCTGTGAAAATCATAGATTCGCCCTGGTGCAAAAATCTCTGTTCCTTCGACCAGTCGACAGAATATCTTCTTCGGAAATCCCTGAAGTATTAAGTGTTGATTATCCTCTCGAACATTTTTATTTCAACGAACAAACTCAATATTCCGTAATCGATGACTATAACTCTTCCTCCGCGCTGGATAGCGCAGAAGATTATGCTTTGCGTGATTATTATGATGATTACAATGTTTTTGATACCAATTATGCTACTTCCTGGTGTTCGGATTCTACAGATTCGCAACCTTCGATTTCAGTAGGGTTTGAGGCAGATCATCCAAGTTCCCCAAAAACAGTCGGAATTATGCCCGGGTATGCCGAAACCGAAATTCTTTTTTTCGAAAATAATCGCGCGAAAACTATTGAAATGACTGTTAATGATGATCCTTCAACCACGCAAACACTTGAATTTACAGATGAGTATGAAATGCAATTTTTTGATATTGATTTCAATAACATAACGAAACTTTCTTTCAAAATTCTCGATACTTATCCGGGCTCAAAATACAACGACACATGTATCGCCGAAATTGATGTTTGGAGCGGATGGGTAAAAGAAAAAGATGCTTCGGTGGCGCTCGCATATTATAACGACAGACCCTATCTTATGGAGTGTCCAACCTGGCCTTATAGCGACATATTAGACGGAGGAGGATCTCTTTCCCTTGCCGACCCGATAGAATCGAGTGAACAAGGAGAGCATTATGTTTTTTCGGATATTGGGATAGATTTCTGGTTACCGAAAGAATATGTTGCGGAAAATTTTCATGTTTTTAAATCCGGGAATAGTTCGGTTTCTTTTGAACAAACGGATCAAGTCGCATGTACGGGATTTGGAGACATGAGCAACCCATATATTTATCGCGCAGAAGAGGGTAGTTATTTAATAACGGAAAACTTGACCGAAGAGGCTAACTGGATCGAGGATACCGAAGAAATTGATTTCCCTCTTTTCCATGCCACGGCATATACGGAACAAGGACTTGGTGCCGATATGATAACTTATGAGTTTAAACTTAACGATAATTGGTATAGCGCCGTTGGGACATTCTATGAAGAAGATCATTCTTTCGATACGCCTGCCGCGAAAAAAGATCCGTTTATGTATAGCGTACTTTCGTCCTTGAAGGGATTTTAATTAACTTTATAAAGCATCCTCGTATTGCCAAGCTTTATAAAGTTCTGTATAATTCGGGCATGAACATAAAGGATAAATTAAAAATTGTACAAAAGATTTCCGGCTCGACGCAGAACGGGTTGGCAATTCTTCTTGGTGTCTCTTTCCCGACCCTAAACAGTTGGATAAATGGCAAATCCATTCCTCGCAAATCGGTTCAGCAAAAGATTGAGTCTTT
>JBAYGX010000023.1:0-15732 GCA_041666465.1 Candidatus Altimarinota bacterium | reverse complement strand
TTCGGCAAATTTGAATCCAGGTGTTATTCCGGTTCGATCATCAAGATGAACTCGGAATCGCTTGAGGTCGTTTTTAATTTGATTTGCGGCTTTCAAAACTGCTTCTCTTTCTTCATCTGTCTTATAAATAGGTACGATTACGATTTGTATTGGAGCGACTTTCGGTGGCAATCTCAAACCTTTTTCATCTCCATGAACAATAATTATCGTCCCGACAAGTCTTGTTGAAACGCCCCAGGATGTTTGCCAAACCTCTTTCAGTTCACCATCCACATCCTGATATTTGATATTAAAAGATTTGGAAAAAGTTGTTCCGAGGTTATGAGAAGTTCCTGCCTGTATTGCCTTGCCATCTCTCGCAAGAGCCTCCGTGGTTAATGTGTAAAGCGCACCTGCGAACTTCTCCTTGTCGCTTTTTTGACCTGTTAAAACCGGAAGAGCCAAGAAATCACGATCGAAATCTTCATACATTTTAAGCGCTCGATGAGCCTCTTCATCGGCTCCGGCTTTATCGGCATGAACAGTGTGTCCTTCTTGCCACAAAAACTCAGTTGTGCGCAAAAAAGGTCGCGTACGCATTTCCCACCTAACGACATTTGCCCATTGATTGATTTTGAGTGGTAAATCACGATAAGAGTGAATCCACTCGGAGAAAGTATCGTACATAATGGTTTCCGAAGTTGGGCGGATGATCAAGTTTTCAGTAAGCTTTTTGCCTCCGCCGTGAGTTACAACTGCGCATTCCGGAGCGAACCCTTTGACATGCTCTTTTTCACGATTCAAAAAACTCTCAGGTATTAATAAAGGGAAATAAACATTTTTGACATCGGCCTCTTTGATTCGGCGGTCGAGTTCATGCTGGATGTTTTCCCAAATTGCATACCCATAAGGTTTGATGACCATACAGCCCTTCACCTTGGAATAGTCTGCCATATCGGCATCTTTAACAACATCGAGATACCATTTGGAAAAATCTTGCGATTGCGGAGTTATTTTGGACATGGGAAAAAAGTAGGAATAAAAGCTATTAGATTTTATCTGAAATAACCCATATCCGCCAGCTCCATTTCCCCTCATCCCCTTACTATTTACTACTTACTACTTACTACTAACTACTTACTACTAACTACTTTAATCTTAATATTCTCCCTCACAGTCGGAATCGTCGGTGCCCAAACCGGCCATGATTTGATTTCGACCTTGTTAATTTCAGGTAAATTTTCTATATAATCTTTGGCCTCTTCAATCGTTTTTCCGGCGATATGGTCTTTTATTTTTTCAATCAAAAGCGCACCGCTCTCTTCTTCCGGATCAAGGACATACTCTTCAACGCCTTTTATAGTCGCTGTGATTTTGATTTTTTCGGATGATTCATCGAAATCGATTATTTCATAATAAACAGAACTTTCATCTATTGATTGAAGTTGTTTTTCCGGACTCTTATGCAATTTCAACTCATTCCTCAATATATTAACGAGCTCACTTGAGTTATAGGAGATGCCGGAAACTGTCATACTGCCGGAGATCTGGAAACTTTCAACCTGGTCACCATCTTTTACGACAGGGGAGTTAACGGAAGGTGTTCCTTTTTCAAAAGCATCGTATCCCTTAAGAAGAACAAGATCATCGCTTCCTTGAGCCGAGTTCATCTTGTCGACTTCGGTTTGTAAAGTCGATTCAATTGCACTATCAAGTTCGGTTTCGACTTTTTTCGCTGCGGCATCAAGATCTTCTTGAGTTACATATTTCGTGACGACAGTTTTTCCACCCGTCATAGCGGCGGCATTATTACCATATAATAACAATTGGCTGCTTTCCATTAATGCAGGGAATATAAAAGATGTATTTGCAGGTAAATTCCCTCGGTCGCCTATGACTTGATCGTTTGAATCTTTTGGATCTGCGACAACATAAACATCAACAGTACTGAATCCGGCATCGGTAGCGGCCGGTACTGAAACAAATTGCTGAGTTCTGAATATGACTCCATCAGGGGATTGAAGCCTTGAAAAAGGAACCAAATCCCATTTATAGTCGGCCTCATTTGTCAGAGTGATGGTCCCACTCGCATTTTCTCCGCTAAACAACTGTCCGGTTGCGTTATAAGTTATATCAACACTAACGGTTGTTTCAACACCATAAGAAGCAATCGTATAAGAAGGATGAGTGTCCAATTCAAGCTTGTTCAAATCCGCATCCGCCAAGGTGACATTCGCACTTGCCTCAAGCACATTCGATTCGGCTGTGAGATGGATTGTCGCACCCGGGAGCGCAACATAGAAAATAATCAGCAACATTGTGATACTGGCAATAACAAGAGTCGTGAGAGCTTTCTTATTCGGTCCACCATAAGAGAACTGTTTTTTGTCTTTAATCGCCTTCGCATATTTTTTACGCGCATCCCACAAAGACCTGAAACTGAAACTCTTTTTCCCATCCTTCGCATTTTTAACCAATTCAAGAATTGAGATTTTTTTCTGCGGAGTTCTGGAAGGGGAGTCGTCATCAAGCTCGTTTGCCGAGGCGTTTATCGGTTGTATCCTTAAATTTGGATTTAAAATTTCCTTGGTGACTTTGCTGTTGTCTTCGATTTTGTCAAAAACCTTTATTCCGGCTTGCAGAGCCAGTTTGGTGCCGACCGGATCTGTCGTGATAATGAAAACTTTTTTCCCGATTTCGGTTAATTTTCTTTTTAAAATTTTCAAGTTCACAACGCTTTGCAAAATCACGGATCTCTCCGGCATAACAAGATACATGTCTTGGATTTGAAGTTTCTTCACGCGATCGTAAACGGAAGTTATTTCCTCATCCAACTCAATATAAATAACCTTTTTCTTCGGAACCTTTTTTATAGGCTCCTCGTTTGTCTCTTCCTGGTTTTTATTTTTGTTTTCGTCTTGTGTCATACTTGCATTAATCTTACAACTTTTCGGAGAAGTTTTGTTAAAATCTTTTCCTCTCCGGCAAGTTCGAGGGCCAAATTCGCAATGGCCATCGGAGTAACATCTTGCGAATCTTTTAGTTTTTTTGTTTCATCAATTATATTACTGACATTTTTCGGTTTAAGAAAGCTCACTTGAGGCTTCCTGGCGAAAGGTAAATTTTTGCTCCAATCACGACTATCCAAAACCTCTTTTATCTCCGGCAAATGCGATCCGCCTCCGCACAAATATATTTGAGAGGGAAGTATGTCGACATTTACAAACTCGCTAAGCGTCAAAGCGACCCCTGTAAGCCAAACTTCGCAATCACTCGTCATCGCTTCCTTAACTATTTTATGCGACTGTTTTTCGAGTTGGCCGTTTGAATAGGCGAGCTTGATCTCCTCAGCTTCTTGAAAAGAAACATTCAAGCTCTGAGCAAGTCTTTTTGTAAAAGTCCTGCCGCCGAGTGTGAACATTTTCGTCCCTTCAACTCCTCCATCTCTAACAATCGCAATATCCGTAGTGCCACCACCGATATCTATAAAAACCCCGCTAAAACTGCCGGTATCCTCATGTCCCATACACCTCGCGACCGCATAAGGTTCTGCTGTAATCGCGAGCAAGTCCATATCCAATTCTGCCGCGATTGTTTGCAACGCACCGAAATGAACGAGCGGAGCAAAAGCGTTAAAAACACTCATGATAACTTCGCGTCCTTGAAACCCGACGGGATTGGAAACTTTGTATCCATCGATTCTGACATCGACAATCGCCGCATTGACGAGCTTAACATCGATTTCATTATATCCGCTTTCATAAGCCAATTGAGCGCGCACATTATCGAACGCCTTCCACTGAACTTTATGGACGATATTTTTAAGTTCTTCGAGATTTATCTTTGCGCTCGGATCGCTTCGTGTATATTTCACGGTCGAGGTCGCACCTTTCACAAGTTCGCCTGCGATACCCATAATCAACTGTTCAGCATGAACGCCCGCCATTTTTTCCGCCTCGCAAATCGCATCTCGGCAATTATCTATAACACCGGCGATATCAGTTACAACCCCGCTTTGCATCTCGCCAAGGTTCTGTCTACGACGACCGACTCCAATTACAGCACCCGTCTTTCCGCGCGACTCGCATAACAAAGCCTTAACAAATTCCGTCCCTATATCGAGGGCGAAAAAGTAATGACCTCCTTTATTAGCGGGTTTTTTCTTGAAGATGTCGAACATAGTATCGCGAGCGATGCAAAAAGTAAGCTACTTAAATTTACTCGAAGTAGGGGGTGGAATACAAGACGAATATCGAATCGCGAATTGCGAATTGCGAAAGAAATGAATAAGCCAATCTGTTACAGCCGCCGTCCCAGAACGGTCTGATAGAAGTCTACAGCATTTCTTCGCCCTTCTGCTGTCTGTGTCTTGCTCTTCACTCTGTCACTTCTTCCACTTGTAAGGAGTTTGCATACGCAAACAGCTAATAATAAGGGCCGCTTCGCTACCGGCCTGTCCCCAACTTCTCCTACTTCTCCAAATAGCACTTCTCGCAATAAACAATTTCAGACCTATCCGGACCAAATGAGCTCTTAATATAATCCCCACATCTCATGCAATTTCTATCCCACAATGCCCTCGGATTTCTTACGGACATCCTTCTTTTTCTGCGACATTCCGGACACGCCAACGGAACAGATAAGTTGATTTTTTTGTATAAAGCAAATTCCTGTGATATTAAACGATAATTTTTTCCGCAAACGGTACAAACGGGTAATTCCTTAATCATTTCAGCACGATTATCGGGGTCGACCCATCTGTAGCCGAAAGATAAAGCTTCTTCTTTTTTTAACGGGAAATAGTCTTGTGCGGCGGTCTCGTTATAAGCAAACGGTGATATGGAAATTGGGAAAAACTTACCATATTCACCAGTACGCTTCATATGTTCGATAATGCGATTTTTCATGATTTCGTAATTGTCTTTCGAATACTGTTTGTTTAATATGCAATATTGATTTTTATGGAGAGAAACACATCCGAAACAATTACTGCTGGCGCGACAAAACAAGCAATATTCAAGAAAACTGGATTTCGGCCAAATAAGTACGGAAGACTTGATATCGTAATTACCCGGACAGCCGACAACTTGATGACAAAGTTCAGAATCTGGAACGCCGATACTATCGGAGCAGTTCCTCGCCTTAATCCCAAGCGTACAATTGTTACAATCTTGAGATTCAACCATGTCAAAACAATTTTGGCAGTTTTTACAGCCGATTAAATTGTCTCCATACGAATCGACGCAATTATCAATCTCGGCAAATTTATGCGGAAATCTAATTTTAAAGCCATTAAATTCTCCCAAAAACGACAAAGTATTACCTGTAACTTTCCTTCTGAACTCATCAAACTGCCCTTGAGTGCAAGGCTGATTAAAAATGTGCAATTTCTTATTTCTGAGATTCACGCACCCAATACATTTTTCACAATTTCTGCAGTCATAACAGAAGAGCGAATCCACGCAGGAACTGCAGTTTTGCAAAAAAGCGCTACTGTAACATCTCTGGGAATCAATTGACTCATAAACGAGTTCGGAATCGCTGACAAATATGCAATCACAGCAATCCTTACATCTGAAAATATAATTCGAATATAAAGAATCTTGATTATAATCGGAGCTTGAAACCATATAGCAGTTTTTATTCCACATCGCGTAATTCGTATAGTCCGAATTTTCGGAATCTCCGATTACAAGAGATACGACCGGAATTCTTCTGGAAAGCTCGACAAACTGATCGAAAAACGGACGGGTAAAATCGAAATCACAACAGTAAGAAAGCGGATCCCATCTATCGCTCCACCAGCATTCATTGCAGTAAATCGTATGAGGTGAATCGGGATGAAAAATCGAAATCATGGATTTTTTACACGAACCACAAGTCCTTTTATAAAAGGAGTTTTCGTTTCTGTAGGCGTATAATTGTTGATTATTCATATCATAATGATACAAGGAAAGAAGAATTTCTAAATTGACCCATACCAAAAAAGCTTCGATAATAGGTCGAGCCAATCCGTGATTTGATTCCCAAACACTAGGGAAATTACAGCGTACTTGAATAGATGAAATCCTTATAAAAATCCGAAACTGTTTTCGAATCTATCAATGTCGCGCAAATATTCCCGATATTGTCCAAATTCCAGATATAAACCAAATTATTTCCTTCAAATGCGTTAATCCACACGGGTTTATTAGAATAGGTCTTAACCATTTTCGTAACTCTGTTTTCAGATGTGTCGTAATCTGTAATTTCTTTCGTATGCGGACCGTTGCCAACAAGCCCGAGAAGACAATTGGCTTTCGTAGCGCGATTTTTGATGAAATTTTTCTCGAGAGGGACAAGACTTTTCTTGTTATTAAAAGGTTCCCAATTCCCGAATACCAAATTGGTTGAAAAATCCATTTCGGATAATTCCAAATATTTGTTATAAACCTGTTCACCGCGGAGAGTCTCAATGTTAGGTATATTCGAATTTGGGACAAAAGATCTGAATTTATTTATCGTCTTCAACTCCGTTATCAGTCTGCGTTCTTTCCTTTGTTTATTCTCAAGATTTTTAATTAAGCCTGTAAGAGAAATAGGTTTTAAATTCGTTTCCCACGATTTCGAAACGGAATCAACGAGTTCGAGCGATTTCAGTTTTTCAAAAGATCGATAGGCATTGGATTTGGAATATTTTGAGGATTTGTAAAAATCGGCTATTGAACAGCCGGGATTGTTGATTGAAAATAAGTAAAGTTCAGCCTCCTCGCTCTTGAGGCCTGATTTTACAAGTAAAGATTTGAGTCTTTTATCAAGGTCCATACGGGCATACTGTGCCACAAAGACGACAGGCAGTCAAGTTTTTTGACCGTCACGCTAGCCGTTCCGAAACGACCAAACTCATACCATGTGACTATGTCACTCTGTCACTTCTTCTACTTCCCCAACCTCTCCTACTTCTTCCTGTACCACTCCGATCCCGATTCAAACTTAACCTTGTTTCTACTCTTATCTTGGAACCTCTCCATCGCCAATTCTACCAATCGATCAATCAGCGCTGCATAAGAGAGTCCGCTCGCTTGCCACATCTTAGGATACATACTGATTGAAGTGAAACCCGGTATAGTATTGATTTCATTTAGGAAAAATTTTCCTGATTTTTTGTCCAAAAATAAATCCACTCTGGATAGTCCGGCACCATCAATCGCCTTAAAAGCTTTAAGTGCCAAATTTTGCGCCTCTTTCTTCTGCAAAGGGGTCAAATCAGCCGGCACGCGCGAGCTGGATTTACCGTCAACATATTTATCATTAAAATCATAAAACTCCCCTGCGACAATCAGTTCGCCAGGTTCGGAGATTTTTACATCATCATTCCCAAGTACCGCCAATTCGATTTCACGAACATCAACTCCTTGTTCAACAACAATTCTTCTATCAAACATTACAGCCAACTCAATCCCTTTAATAAGACCTTCTCGATCTTTCGCCTTGGAAATACCGACACTTGATCCCATGTTTGCCGGTTTTATGAATACTGGGAGTTTTAATTCGTTTAAAATTTTCTCAATAATACTCTCGCGATCCGCTTCCCATTCTTTCCTCAAAAATCCAACATAAGGGACCTGTGGCAAACCAGCCTGAGTCCAAACAACTTTGGTCATAAGTTTATCCATGGCAACAGAAGAAGCCATAACGCCACAACCGACATAGGGGATACCTGCAATCTCTAACAGACCCTGGATAGTTCCATCCTCGCCGTAAGGTCCGTGTAAAATCGGAAATACCACATCTGATTTCCTTAATCTCGCAATAATATCTTCATGCGAAAAACCATCAGAAGAGCCTTTCTTAAGCGCCTCAAGACTTTCCGGACCAAAAATCCATTCGCCATCAGTGGTAATGCCAATTAAAGAAACATCGTATTTGTCAGTATTGAGCGCCTTGATCACATTTGAAGCTGATACGAGCGAAACCTCGTGTTCTCCACTGCGACCTCCGAAGATGATACCGATTTTGAGTTTGGACATTTGAATACGAATTACGAATATCGAATTGCGAACCACGAATAGGATAAATAGATTTTTAAAAAACCACAAATCTTTTCTGCTGTCTGTGTCTTGCTGCTTCATCCCCTCATCAGCTCCCAACTCCCATACAACGCCTTCTTACCATAATGTTCAGCCCACAATCTGTCTCCATAGCTGAAATGCCACCATTCATCCGGGAAATTATAGAAACCTTCTTCGAGTAAACTCGACTGTAAAAGCATCCTGTTGCGATGCCACTCGTACTCCTCGGTTCCTTCTTTAGCATCGCGAAAATGCATTGTAAAAGAAGATTTATCAAAAAAATCGAACGCTGTACCCATGTCGACCTCCTCTCCATTCGGATAAACAAGTGTCAAATCGATAGCCGCACCGGTATTATGAGGAGACGGTTTTTGCAAATCAAAACTTGGCCTAATTACGAACTCTTCGGTCTTCTTAAGTGCCTTAGCGCCAGCCAAAAGCGGCCTATGCTGTACAATTTTTTTATACAACACCATATACAGAACGGTTTGAGTTTTAATCGTTCTATATCCATCCCAAATCTTGAAGTTTAATCCATCAGGCAACTTCGTTTTCGCCACAAGCAACTTCTTAAGCACGCCCTCTCTCACCAAAACGGTGGGCGAGTTTGCGAGCCCTTGATTGAAATACCATGGCTCAACCAAAAAACCGAACTCTTGAGGATCTCTCAAATCTTCCGAATTATTTTTAAACGAAAATTCTCGGAATGCGTTCATTTATGCGGGTTGTTATTTCGTAATTGATTGTGCCTGCCCATTGTCCAATCTGTTCGGCTGTGATTACTTCATCTCCTTGCGAACCTAATAAAACAACTTCATCTTCGATTCGAGCCTCGGGGATATCCGTAACATCCGCCATAATCATATTCATGCAAACGCGACCTCGGAGCGGAGCCCTTTTGCCATTTATTAAAACAAAAGCCTGATTGGAAAGCCCTCTGTCATATCCGTCATAATAACCAATCGGTAGAATTGCGATTCTGGTATCTCTTCCGGCACGATAACTGCATCCATATCCTACATATTCGCCTTGCGGTACGGTTTTGATTTGTCCGATTAAAGTTTTCCAAGTCAAAATCGACCTTAACTCAACTTTCTTACCGGTTTCTTTAAGAGAAACTCGCGTCTCATTCGAAGGCCACATCCCATAAGCGGAAATCCCAAGCCTGACCATGTCGAAATGCGTTTCCGGGAAAAGCATGGTGGCGGCGGAGTTGGCGCAATGTTTGATTTTTGGATTTAATTTATCGGACATCTTCTTGAATTTTTCAAGTTGCGACATTGCGAACGAATGATCAAGAGTATCTTCTATATTCGCAAAATGGGTTGCCGTTCCCTCAAGTTGTATAAATTTTGTATTCAACAAAAACTCTACAAACAACGGGAGATCTTCTTCTCGAACACCTTGTCTGTTATTACCGGTTTCGAGCTTCAGATGAACGCGTACCGGCTTACCAATTTTTTCTAATTCCTGAAGTGTCTCCAAGTTATAAACAACCACTCTCAAATCAAGTTCGGAAATTTTATGTAAATCTTCTAATGGAACATATCCCATTATGTAAATAGGGGATTTGACTCCAGCATTTCTCAGAATTTCAGCCTCATATAAAGAGTTTACATTTAGCCAATCGACTCCGTTCTCAACCATAAACTTGCCACATTCAACAAGTCCATGCCCGTAAGCATTCGCTTTCACGCAAACGGACAGAAGCACTTTCTGGCCTACGAGAGCCCTAAATTGACTTAAGTTGTGTTTGAGGAGGTCGCCGGAAATTTCAATCCAAGATGTATTCATAAGCCAAGAAATCATAAGCGAATCCAAGAGTAAAATCCAACAAACTTTCGAGACTAGGAAAATGGCTATCGGAAGCCATAAACACGCGACCTCCATGCAAGAATAATACTTGACGAGCGGTCAAGTAGGTGTTAAAATACAACAATGCGTAAAATCCCAAAAACAAAAACTTTAAAATATATATTAAAAAAATGTTCAAAAATCTAACCAAAACAAAAATGAACAAAAAAGAATTCTCACTCAAAAGAGTGGCATTCGGCGTTTTAATCGGCGTACTTTCAATTTCAACTTTCGTTGGGATAGGACGCGCAACACAAGCGAATATGTTTTCGGAAATGTTCGTTTGGTTGGTGTCGGAAAACTGTTATTACGACTCGACGGGCG
Source organism: Candidatus Altimarinota bacterium (assembly GCA_041666465.1). Taxonomy (GTDB): domain Bacteria; phylum Patescibacteriota; class Gracilibacteria; order UBA1369; family UBA12470; genus XYC2-FULL-41-22. Next base: position 5,524 of record JBAYGX010000023.1, on the reverse strand, counting down.
CCTATGTATGCGATGACAGTACGGTAGATGATTCGAATTGCTACGATTCGACAGGCGCTTATGTGTGCGACGACAGTACGGTGGATGATTCAAATTGCTACGACTCAACGGGTGCTTATATATGCGATGACAGTACCGGTGGTGACGAAGGTTGTTATTACGATTCGACCGGAGCTTATACTTGCGACGGAGAATATGATGACACTAATTCGTGCTACGATTCTGCCGGAAACTACATTTGCAGCGATCAGAGCGATGATGGTTACGAAGACGGTACTCAAGGTTGCGGAGATTGCGATGGCAGATGCGTTCAGGTAGGAGAAACATTTTCTTGCGAAGCTTGGGATTATGAAGAAGCTTCAAGTTCCGATGATTATTATGACCAAGAAGACAACCAAGATAATAACCAGGATCAGTGGCAACAGGATCCGGAACAAATGCAGGAAGATATGGAAAACATGTCCGAAATGCTTGAGAACGCCGCAGAGGAACCTGAAGACATAAATGATGCAAAGGAAGAAGCTACGGAATGGCAGGAAGATTTATTGGATAGAGCCGAAAAATGGCAGGAAGATTTGGATGATATGAACGAATGGGCGGAGGAAGGTGAGGACATAATGATTCAACCTATATATGAAGAAGCAATCGCTTATGTTCAAACAGCATACGATGCGATTGAAATGATTAAACCGGAATTTGATGCGCTTTTGATAGAATCGGAAAGTACAAAAGCGGCGATGGAAGCGGCTTATGAAGATTATGTGGCTGCGGGAACTGGAGATTCCAGCGCATTCTGGGATGCCCAAAGCAACGGGACCAGGGATTGGATGGATATATATAGAATGGAAGCGGAAATGTGGGGGAGATTGGTTAATTTTTATGATTTCCTAATCGAATCCACAAGAATAGAAACTGAAACAGGTATGACAGCTGAAGAAATAGGTGGAGAGTTCGCAACTGCAGTAGCAACGGCTGAAGAAACGATTTCAACAATAAAATCCGCTCTCGAAGACGGCGGTGAATTGGATTCGGTAATCGCAGCAGCGGAAGCTGAAATTGCCGGAGGTGAGGATACTTGGCAAGTGCTTGATGATGTAAGGGATTATTTCGATGACATGAGAGATTTGATGGAGGAGGAAAAAGATATGTGGGATTCGATGGAGAATGCTTGGGATTTGGTAAAGGATAAAGAAATGGAGACATTCAGAACAGAAGAAATTACAATGATCAGAGAGGATCTAACATGGGTTACAGAAAAACTGGATGAAATGGAAGCCGAAGGTGAAGATGTAAGTGAAGCAAGAGATATTGTTGAAGAAATAGGAGTGCTGTTGGATCAAATAGAAGCCACAACTGATAGCGAAATGGCGGAAGATTTGATGAAAGACCTTGAAAAACTCGGCAAGAAAGCTGAAAAAGAACTCACAAATCTTGGTATTGAATTCGGTAAATATGATACGCAAGCTTATGTGAATTCAATTGACGTGAACGATCCGGATGCATTGATGTCATTATTGTCGCAAGTTCCTCAAAATGTTTTGGAACAAGTAATCCAAATGTTACTTGCGAATGTAAATTCAGCGGATATTGAAAGCTTTATCTCGTACAGTGAGCAATATGGTGATGTCGGGTTCTTCGACAGTTCTGCTATTGCGTATATGGATGCGGATACGCTTGACGCAATGATTGAGGACAAGCTAGCGATATTGGAAGGACTTGATGCGGAAATAGCATCGCGTACGGATGAATTGATGGCTTTATCAGAAAAAATAGCCGGATACAATTTCTATGGTGATAGTGTTGACCAAGTGGTTGAATTACAAAGCAATCTTTATACGGAAATCGAAGGTGCCAGCGATGAAGAGGTGAAAGATATTGTTGCCGAATATGACGAACAAATAGAAGACCTTAAGGATGAAGCACGGGAGGAAAAATATGATGCCGACTTAATTCCGTTCATGGATACGGATGATGATCAGTGGTTTACATCTTATGTAACGGATGTAAAAAATCAAAATATAGTAAGCGGATATAAAGATGAAAATGGTGAAGAAACAGGTTACTTTGGGCCATCCGACAAGGTTACAGGCGGCGAAATCTTGAAGATGTCTCTTGAAAGCGCCGGTCAAGGCGAAGGTGAAGGAACTCCAAACAACCCATATGCTCAAGACAGTTGGAGCGCCGGATATTTCGACAAGGCTGAAGATTTGGATATGTCGATTGTCGAAGATATGACTCAAGATCCGAACGACTCTGCAACAAGAGGAGAAGTTATCCAGACTTTATTCGAATCTTTGGGTGTAACCGTTCCAACCGATACGGATACAACATTCCAAGATGTACCTGAAGATTATGAGTACTATGATGCAATCGCTTATGCTCAAGAACTTGGCATAATCAACGGTGATAACGGGGAAGGTGAAATTTTCAGACCGGAAGATTCGGTCAATAGAGCCGAAACGGCAAAAATGATTGATGCTTTCTTGGAGACCATGGCATTGGAAGGATTGGTTGAGTATTAAATTGGTAAATTCGAGATTTTATAAAAAGCCCTCGCGCAAACGAGGGCTTTTCTGTATTCTATCATCTGTAATTCCGTAACTCTGCTTTCTGTAATTCTCACATGAAACTCAAAATCTCAAATTTCATTTATCAAGATGTCGGTTATAAGGAAGAAAACGATATAAAAACTGGCAGTAATATTATAGAAGGGATTGTTTTGTCCAAGCCGATAACCGCACACATCACCTTGATGCGCTTGGAAGAAGGCATATCTGTTAAAATAGAGAAGTTAAAGACCGGGGTTGATACGGATTGCGTAAAATGCCTGAAGAAGTTTCCCACAGAAATAAAAATTCCTTATGCGGAAAGGATTTATTACATGGACGCACCAGTATCTTATGATTCGGAAGCGGATCAACCGGATATATTCATGGTCGATTTGAAGCAAAATGAAATCGATTTAACGGAAATGATGAGGCAGGAAATTCTCTTGCATTTCCCGACTTATCGAGTATGCTCTAAAAGCTGTAAAGGTCTGTGCCCAAAGTGTGGAATTGATCTGAACAAGAAAAAATGCAAATGTAAGAATGAAAAGATCGATCCGGAAGGCACCCACCAACCATTCAAAAATTTAAAAAATCTCATCAAGCTATAAACTACAATCTATAACCTATAATATCCCATGGCTAAACATCCGGTACCTAAGAAAAAAACCTCCAAAGGCAGAAGTAGTCGCAGATATAAGAGCTATGCCAATAAGACAAGAGCAAAAATCATAGAAGGCATAAGACTTGTTAAATGTCCTTCTTGTGGCGAATCGGTAAGAATGCACCATCTATGTACTGCTTGTGGCAAATACAGGGGTAGGCAGATCATAAACAAGAAGAAAGAGATGGAGAAGAAGATTACAAAAATTAAGGCTTAAATAATGGCCAGTCATCGCCATCAAGCAAGAACTATAGTCGCGCAAGCGATATTCGCCGTGGAATTTCGCCATGTGGATCCGGATGAGACTTTTGATTATTTAATGGAAGAGTTTGGTAGTCAAATAGCTGAAAAAGATTTCCCAAAAAAACTTTTCAAAGGGATTTTGGAACACAAAAAGGATATAGAAAAGGTCGTGGTCGATTCCGCTCCGGAATGGCCTCTTGATAGGATATTGGCGATAGATCGAGCCATTCTCGAAATAGGAATTTACGAGCTTATGTATGATAAAGAAATTCCGCCCCTTGTTACGATTAACGAAGCTGTCGACTTGGCTCGTGAGCTTGGAAACGATAATTCGCACAAGTTTGTGAACGGGGTGCTCAGTACCGTTATGAAAAAATATAAACCCAATAAAAATGACGAATCGATATCAAAGTCTTGAAAAACTCATAGGCATAAAGTTTAAGGATAAAAATCTGCTTGATCAGGCTTTTATCCATAAATCTTATGTAAATGAAGCGAGTGAAGGGAAAGAGCATAACGAAAGATTGGAATTTTTGGGAGATGCCGTTCTCGAGTTGGTGGTTACGGAATTTTTATACAAAAATTATCCAAATTCGGAAGGGGATCTGACGAACTGGAGATCTGCGCTTGTCAGAGGTGATAATCTTGCTGAAATTTCCAAAAGATTGGAGCTTCATAAGTATTTATATTTGGGAAAAGGTGAGGAAAAATCAGGTGGTCGTGAAAAGGGTTATATATTGGCGAATACAGTCGAGGCGCTTATAGGAGCCATTTATTTGGATAGAGGCTATGAAGATGCGCATGGATTTATTATGAAATTTATTGTTTGTTCGCTCGGTGAAATCTTGGAGAAAGGTTCGTATATAGATGCAAAATCGAAATTCCAAGAAATTTCACAGAGCAAATTCAATATAACTCCAAGTTATCAACTGATTGAAGAGTCAGGACCGGATCATGACAAATTATTCGTGATGGGTGCTTATATAGGTGATAAAAAGCATGGAGAAGGACGCGGATCTAATAAGCAACAAGCTGAACAGAATGCGGCGGGAGATGCGTTGGAGAAATCGGGATGGGGGAAGAAGAAGTAAGAGAAGTGCCGTCCTGTGTAAGAAATCGCTTAAAACTTTTTTCGACAGATTGGCAAATCTGCTTCAAGAACTCGCAATCAAGTAGTACAAAATAAAACTCAAAACCGCTCCGTCCAAAAATGCAGTTAACAAAAGAAGCCCGAGAGAAACCTCCCGTTCTTTTCCCAAAATTCGCACCTTGACTTTCCCCTTGTTCTCGAAAAAAGTGACCCCATATGCAAGAGTCATCAGAACCGCCAGAAAGAAAATGATATATCTACCCATAATATTTTTCTTGATATTTCGCGAGTAAATCCTCAGCTTTTTTGTAAACCGCTTTATTGCCGATTCCAACCTTTAATTTCTGCTGAAGTTTCTTCATATCATCAGCTCCTTCAAGCACAGCCTCTTCAATATCTTTATCCGTTATTTTTGTTTCCGGATCAACCACAACCGCGCCATCAACAACGATTCTTTCATACTGTTTCGTTTGTCTGAAATAATCGTTTATCGCTTTGCGAAGCGCTTTATCGCCAAGTACGGAACAATGAACTTTTCTAGGAGGCAATCCACCGAGCCTTTTAAGTATGTCTTGAGGAGTGATTTTCATCGCCTTATCGACTGCCATTCCTTTGACCATAACAGATAGCATTGAAGTGCTGGCGATTGCGGAAGCGCAACCGAAGGTCTGCCATTTGCACTCTTTTACTATATCGGTTTTCGGATCAATTGTTACCCAAATCTTCATCATATCTCCACAAGCCGGACTGCCAACCATGCCGATTCCATTATATTTTTTATCGTTAAAATTCTTGAGATCATCAACGAGATTTTGTGGATGGAAAAAATGGTCTTTTACAGCAGGAGAGTAGACCCATCTGTCTCCTGATTTGCCTAGTATATTCATAAAGTTTTTGTTATAGGAGTTTCGCTAATGCGAAACGGTTTAATAATATTGCGCTCTATCGAGCGCTGATATCTTTTTCATTTAAGTTTAAAGG
>JBAYGX010000022.1:0-15776 GCA_041666465.1 Candidatus Altimarinota bacterium | reverse complement strand
ATCGGGAAACTGGTATGAGGGATTTCGGTCCCTACCCATGCGGTGGGCTTTTTGTACCCGCCCATGGGATGCATAAAACTAACATGTATCTCATCAATAAAGATTCAAACGAAATTAAGCCTGTCGAAAAGATCACTTTTAAGTCCGCGGGGCTTAAAGAAAGAAAAAATCTTCAGGAATATATAGCGAAGGATCCAAAGTCATTGGGTGAAGGATTTCTTATTATTCAAAAAGAATTTTCCGGCTTTGATGATACGAATGAACGGCTTGATCTTTTGGCACTGGATAAAAATGGAAATCTTGTTGTCATCGAAAATAAATTAGATGATACAGGACGGGATGTTGTATGGCAATCGCTTAAATATGTCTCGTATTGCTCAACTCTTAAACCACGCGAAATAAAAGATATTTTTCAAGACTATCTTCAAAAACAGGGTATCAGCGAAACAGCTGATGTTGTTCTCGAAGAATTTTTCGGGAACGAAGATTTTGAGGAAAAATTGAATGTAGGAAATACTCAGCGTATTATCTTAGTTGCTGGAGAATTTCGTAAAGAAGTCACATCAACCGTAATGTGGCTTCTTAACTTTGGTATCAAGTTACAATGCTTTAAAGTAACGCCATATAAGATCGAAGAAAATATTTTACTGGATTTTGACCAGATCATTCCCATAAAAGATGCCGAGGATTACATTATAAAAGTTGCTTCTAAGAATAGAGAAGAGCAAGGAACTCAAGAAGAATTACAGAATCGATATGCTGTTCGACAATACTTCTGGACTCAATTTCTTAAGGAAGCAAACAAAAAAAATAATCTTTGCGCTAACGTAAGCTCTACCAAAGAAAACTGGATTCCTGTTGCCCTTGGAACGAGCGGGGTTAGTATAAACCTTGCGGTTTCTCAAAAGTTCGCTTGTGCTTCTATTCAAATCAATCGTGGCAGTAGAGAAGAAAACAAACGAGTGTTTGACCATTTTATGAAGCATAAAGAACAGATTGAAAAAGACTTTGGTTCACCCTTAGTTTGGGAGAGAATGGATGAATTGATTACTTCGAGAATTAAATGGCAGCTTGACGGTGTTAACGTGTCTGATGATGCAGATTATCCCAAGATGAATGAATTTTTGATTGACGGTATGGTGCGACTGAAAAAGGCATTCACTGAATCCGTGAAGACGCTTTAGAGAAAATATATCCTCGGTATGTGAGGTGGCTTTTCAATCACGCTTATTACAAGAATTGAAAAAGCATCCGCAAGATCATCGTGCTTTTCTGTTCCAAAATGAACAATCTGGTTGATTAATTCTTCGCAACCTGTTTTTGGAAAGAGAATTTTCCCTGTTTTTATGAGGTTGGCAGTAAGTATCAACCTACTCCGTTTGTCTTGGTTTCCAGGTCTTGAGGTTTCAATATTCCAAATACCCTCGTTCTTAAGTTGTTGCGGAAGTGCTTGCTGATAAGCTACATCTTCAATGACAAAAGTCGGTCGCATTCCATCGTCTGAATAAGATTTGTCCAACACTTTGCATTGCTCAACGGTTTCTGGAAATGTTAACTTTTTATTTATTATTTTAGGTAAGATATAGATTTTAGTATCTGCATCGTCTCCATATAAAAATCCGGGAATCATCGCGGTGTAATCTGCCGTATCTTTTTTAGAGATTGCCAAGTCAACACCAATCCGAATTCCAGTATATTTCGAATACCCATATTCGTCTTTTATGGATTTACTCGGAAGTGTATCGTAATACTGAATCCATTCTCTATAAATTGCTTGGTCTTCATCTGGTACGATATTAAGCAGATATTCGCGTTGCCATGCATATTCATTATTTGTTTTTCTTTTTTCTGTTTCAATGTCGTCCATCGTCGGATATTTTCCTGGCCACATAATTTTACCGGCTTTGATAAGTGGATATTCCTTAAAAATTCCATCGATGCGTTTTTTCTCTACATCCTCCTTAATTCTCATAAGGAGCGAATCTTCATGAAGTAAATTCCCAATGATAACCAAGCGAGTGTTGCGATCTCCTGACGGTGACACTTCGCTGGTATACCACTGATAAGTTTTATTCCTGCCTTCTCTTGTTTTGGTTGATGCGATATCTTCTACGTCATCACAAATGATGAGATCGGGGCGGTATTGATTATGGCGCAATCCGCGAATACTTTGTTCGCTTGAGGCAACGGTAATACGTGCGCCACACGCTGAAAATACCAACGAGCTTGAACCCCACTCGTCGTCCTCTTCTTGGAATGGACCGAGGTCTCCTTTTAAAAGCGCGTTTCCTTCAAGTTCCCTGCGTAAGTTCATCATATGTTGTTTTGCTTGGCTTTTTGTTTGACAGAGAATCAGCACAAATTTTTTCTGCGGTCTTCCGAGTATCGCCCAAATAGGATAAGCAGTGGTAATGACGGTTGATTTTCCTGAACCGCGAAAAGCGACAATGAAAAGATTTTCGGCAGATGGACTTTCTACAAGAGTTATGATCTCGCGCTGGAATGGTGCAGTAGCGTATTTCACATAGTGTGCGAAGTAGAAATGAAAGAAATACCAAAATGATTCTTTTGTAATCGCGGTGCGAACTTTTTTATCCTTTATCATTTGTTCCATCAGATTCTCTGGAATCTGTTGGCTGTAATTTGTCCGTTCCATAATTTTTTATTCCTACATTGTTAATATCCCCGCTATCGCTCGTCGCCAATCGAAGTGCCTCTCTGATAATAGATTCTTGTTCGGGGGTGAGAGCTTCATTGTCGTGTTTCGTCGTTACTTCTATCTTGTCGCGGAATTTTGGGTTTCTATGCCGAAGCCAAAAACTGATAGCTGGCCAGTTTTTTTCTTTGATAAGAGACAATAACTGGCTTTCGCTCATGTCATTGACCAAGGCCTCTCCTTCTTCGAGAGCATCTACCATTTCCGATTCGAAGATCTTGTCCTCTTTTTTCCATCGATAGACGCTGTTTCTTGAAACACCTGATTTTTCGCATGCAACTTGGATGATCGGGACTTTTCTCAGGTGATCAAGAAAAGCATCTTTAATTTTAGTTTTCTTCATGAATGATCTCTGCTTTAATTCCAGTAAGTTTTTCGTATCTTCTCATCGCGAGATCGCAGAAAGCCGGTTCCAGTTCGACCGCATAGACCCGGCGCTTCAATTGTTCGGCGGCGATCATTGTGCTGGCCGATCCTGAAAAACTGTCCAAAATTATATCTCCCGGACGAGTACAGCGCTTAATCGCTTTTTCATGGAGTTTTGGGGGCTTGGAAGTTGCATGTTCATAATCTTTTCCAGAGAGGCGCTTAGCCGCCCAGATGTCGGTGAATTCTTCAATCAAACTGTTTCCGGTTGTCGTTTCTTTGTTGATGATCTCGTTCAGGTTTTTCAGACTATCTGAAAGATACGGCTTTCCGCGTACACCGTAGGTACATGGCTCATAACATTTGGAAAACGCTACGCCCGGGGTAGGGTTCTGTCCGTTTTTGAGCCATAAACAAACACGCTTGTTTGTTATTCCAAGCTCCCGATATAGCGTTTGGATTGCCCAAATATATGTTTCGTCCGACCAGTAAAATACGTGAATATCTGGATTGGACACAGTGAGTGCCGCGATCATGCTTTTCTTTAAGAACTCGCGGTATTCTTCGACACTCCGGCTGTCGTTTACTTGTCCGCCATACTGTTGTTTCCCGCCGATGCCGGAGTTGTAGTCAATTTTTATGTTGTATACAGGGTCGGAATAGACCATTGAAGCCCGTTCCTCTCCAAAAAGACGGCTAAGAACAGTCGGAACTGTGGAATCTCCGCAGATAAGTTTATGCGGACCCATTTTGATGACATCGCCAAGCTTTGTTATTGGCTCTTTTATTTTGGATATTTCGGATTCAAGATCGAAATCATCATCTTCCGCTTCGAGGTGTTCATTCCAGATATTTGCAAGATCCTCTTGTTCGAAACCAATATCAAGAAGCATATCGAGATCGAACGATTTGAGTTTATCGAAATCCCAGTCGCCGCCGACCGCGTTGCTCGTGATGAGATATCGGTCATATTCTTCTTGTGTAAGCAGGCGGTTCGGAACTCGCACATCAATTTCTTCCTCCCCGCGCCCAAGAATCTGTAATGCGTGTATCCTTTGATGTCCGGCGACGATTTTCCCGTCCTTATCAATCGCGGGAATTTCGACGAGATTAAATTTTTTAAGGCTCTTTTTGAGAGCGTTCATTTGTTCGTTCGATATTGAACGAGGGTTCTTGGAGTAGGGCAGGAGGTCGTTGACCCTGCGCCTTTCCGTAGACCATTCCAACTTTTCCATACGATTTTATTAATAACGATTTAATAAAATGCATGAAATAGAAAAACCTATCCCACACACGGAATAAAAAGAGGCTCGATTGGCCGCGATTTATTCCTTGCGTGGAATAGGCATGGTTTTTGAGGCGATACGCTATTCTACTTTTTGCTACGCAGAAATACTTATATTTTTATAATAAATTTATTCTTTCTTTTTGGCAAATCCCCGAAGTATCCTTTTTCCGTTCTTGCTGTGGATAAACTCCTCTGTGTCTTTACCTGCAAATACAGGAAGCTCTTTCGAAAGGGATAAAAGGACTTTGTATCCTTTTTCGTGCTCCTCATTGAGCATTTTTATAAATTCAGGATCTTGAGAAAGCATCTCAATAATCGGGATTGTTGGTATAAATTCTTTATTTCCTATCGGAAAATACATCCTCCCTGGGGTGTTTGTTTCGTTCGCCTTTCTGATCTGTTTTCCTGGAGAAGCGGAAATTTTTTTGTATGCGGTATGAAAAGTAAGATCAGTAATTTCTATAATCCTATACTTTTCACCCTCCTTTTTTCCTTGAAAAGGATGAATTTTCCATACAGGAATCATGCTTTCATTATTGTTCGCATTTTCCATATCCTTAGTATACTCTATCTATTGAAGATGTAAAGAGTGTAAAACAATGTTACGCGAAATGTTTGCAGCTGGGAGAAAAATTTGATATAATAGAAACATGCACAAAATACAAGCTGAATTACTTAATCTCATAAAGCACCAAAACATGGGTGCTTTGAGCTTGCGTCAAATCGCCAAGCTTGTCGGGGTAGAAAATAAGCCCCAAATCGTCAAACACCATCTACAGCAACTCGAAAAAGATGGTCTTATTCAACTAAATTTAAGCGAGGGTATAATAAAACCGACTGATCGTGGTTTTATCCGAAGCGCCGCCTCATCACTGTTTTACTCGCTCCCCATTGTCGGGATGGCCAACTGTGGTCCGGCGACAATATTTGCCGATGAACGAGTTGAAGGATATCTTAAGGTTTCCGCCGGATTGCTCCCTCGGAAAAAGCAGGATTTATTTGTTTTGATCGCGGAGGGACCATCTATGAACAAGGCCGAAGTTCGCCCAGGTCTTACCATTGAATCGGGAGATTTTGTTGTTGTCGATAGCTCTTGTTCATCACCCAAAAATGGAGATATTGTAGTTGCGGTGATTGATGGAATGGGGACGATTAAACGATATAAGAAAGATAAGGAACGCGGGTATATTATACTTGAAGCGGATTCAACTGAAAAGTTCCACCCAATATTTATTCATGAGGGCGATGATTTCGTTATAAGCGGAAAAGTCGTTGATATTATTAAAAGACCTAAATAACGAAAATATGTCGTCAAAAATAGAATTTTTCCCGGTGGACAACGGAGATATGACTCTCATTAGTCTTGAAAGCGGAAAAAAAATATTGATAGATGTTCACATTCGAGATATCTCCGCGGATGAAAATATTCCAGATGTGGCAAAAATGCTTAGGGAACGCCTTAGTCGCGATTCAAACAATCGTTTGTATGTTGACGTGTTTTTACTCAGCCACCCAGACAAGGATCATCTTGGTGGTTTATCTGATAATTTTCATTTAGGTTCTTTAGAGACGTGGAATGAAGATGAGGACAAAATTATTATTCGTGAAATGTGGTCATCCCCAATAATTTTTCGTCAAAAATCAAGAGTTTCAGACCAACAAGGACTGGCGCAAGATGCTATGGATTGGTGGAATGAAGCTCGTCGTCGCATAAAGGCGTATCGAGACAATGATGGTTTACTTGATGGAAATCGAATTCTTGTTCTCGGAGATGATATAGAAGAGAAGACAAAAGGATTGGATGACATCCGTATTGCCGTTGGAGATAGTTTTAATACAATATGTGGTACAGAAGATAGTACTTTTTCCGCTGATTTATTTGGACCTATTCCAGCTCAAGGGGATGAAGAAGACGAGGATGCTTTAGCGAAGAACCGTTCAAGTGTGATTACTCGTTTTCACATCGCGTCTTCTGGTAATCAAGATAAATGTCTTTTTTTGTCTGGCGGCGATGCGGAAGTTCTCGTATGGGAACATCTGTGGGATATGTTTAAAGACATTCCAGAAAAGCTTTCTTATGACTTGCTTCAAACTCCGCATCATTGTTCTTTTCATTCGCTTTCCCATGATAGCTGGTCGGAGATGGGTAAGTCGGTTACGATTAGTGATAAGGCAAGAAACGCCTTGGGGCAAGCCCGCTCATCGGCTTCGATTGTAGCTAGCTGTAAACCGATTTCGGATGATGATAATGATCCACCCTGCGTTCGTGCAGAACGCGAATACAAAAAGATTGCAGAAGAGGTCGGCGGAGAATTTTTATGTACTATGGCACCTTCAAATACGGGAAAACCAGATGTGCTTGTTTTTAAAATTGATGATGATAACTCAGAACCAAAATCATACCCCTCAAGTGGACCAATTACACCGATAGTATCCCGCCTTAAACCTCCCACTGGTGAATTTGATAAAAAAGGAGGTGGCCGTTATGCCTAATAATGAGAATACAAGCCAAAGTTTCTTTGATGAAGCTTCTTTCAAGGTCGAAACATTTCTTCGAGAGGAGTTTGATGGATTAGTAAGTACTCTATCAAACAAGGATCTTAAGAAATATACCCATCCACATAATTTTGTTCGTGGGTGGCGTTTGCGCGATGATATTAATGGCGTAAATTTTAAAATACTTTTACCTCAGAATTTCCCATTTGCGACCCCACGTATTGCTATTGAAGATATTCTTGATAGGAATAAAGATTTTAGTGTTAATCTTCCACACGTTGAAGATGCCGGGCTGTTATGTTTGCCGGCATTAAACGCATCATTGCAGGCCCCCGAAGATCTTGTAAATGAGTTACTTCAACACGCTATCAGATTTATGACAGAATTTTCCGTTGATTCCGAAAGAATCAAGAATGAATTTAAAGAAGAATTTATCTCTTATTGGACTAAGCATAAAAGTAAAAATTCATTACCAATATTATCTTTGCTTAATGTCGATTCCGAGTTTTGCGAAATTAGTTTTTGTCTCACAAAAGAAGGGCAATATTTGGTTGGCAATTCTGTCTCTGATATCCGGTCTTGGTATAAAAATCGCTTTACATTTTCAAAAGAACCAATTTTTTCTAAGGGGCTATTTATAAAGCTAAGAGAGCCGTTCGTCCCGCCGTTTCCTTCCAATATTAAAGAACTAGAATTATTAATTGAGTCGAATACACCAGAAGCTTTATCATTGTTCCAGTCGAACATTCTTAACGTTGACCCGTATCTAATCATTTTTTCTGCTCAAGGAAAAGCTGGGATTGGCTTATTTGGGGTGTGCATCGTACGGGTTTCTGGAGCGCCCAATCCGACCCGTGGTTTTCGTGGGACATATTATATGTCTAAGGAACAAAAAATCGTTCGAGCAAATGAATCAACACAACTTACTCGCCGCCAAATTGTTCGTGTCGATCATGACTGGATTCACGGTAGGGGAAAAGACACAACACAGGAAATTTTGAAAAAAGCTTCAGTTATGATTTTAGGATGTGGGTCACTCGGATCTCACGTTGCTGTACGTTTAGCCCAAGCTGGTATAGGAAAAATAACATTGGTTGACCCCGAGGAGCTGGAAACCGCGAATGTTGGTAGACATGTTCTAGGTATCCGGCATGTACGTCAGCTCAAAGTCAAAGGATTGATGGACGAACTAGGAGAACGCTTTCCTCATGTAGAGGTATGCGCGTTTCTTGGGGATTGGCAGTCCTTTTTTAAGAAATCCCCAGACGCTTTTAATGATACGAACTTAATTATTAGTGCATTGGGTGATTGGGGAGGAGAGGGTCTTCTTAATGAATGGTATTTTTCGAGGAAAATAAATCCGCCAATTATTTACGGCTGGTTAGAAGAACGAGCTTCCGTGGCGCACGCTGTATTAATTAAAGAAAGTGGATCATGCTTCGGATGTTTAATAAGCGATCAAGGAGAGATGAAAAATCCTGATTCTTGTGGGTGGGAAGATACATCTGGTTCATTGTCTGAACCTGCCTGTGGGTCGGTTTTTCAACCTTATGGTCCCGTAGATTTAGCGTTTGCGGAAGCACTTGTTTCTGAACTTTCTGTATCTGTTCTTATTGGGGGGCAAATAAAAAATGTTCATCGCGTCCACACAACCTCAGAAGATCGGATGCGACAACTCGGTGGAAAATGGACAGCAAATCATCTTAAGTGGAGGCCAAAAGGATTCACAGGAAGTTTCCAATATGAGTGTCCGTTAATCCACGATTTTGATTGTCGTTTTTGTTCGAAAAAATATGAATGATTTATCCTATTCTCTCCCTAATGGTTTAGGGAGGGTCGTATTTACAGCAAATGTAGTAGAGAAGTTGCATTCGTATAAACAAACACGGTTTTTTAGTAAAGAATCCGGAGGCCAGTTATTCGCCTCTTTTGAAGACGATATTATACGAGTGTTTGAGATAACTGGCCCAAGAAAATTTGATAAAAGAAGTAAATTTTCGTTCTTTCCCCACAGGAAGACGGAGCAAATCGAAATACATAACAAATATATCAAGGAACATATTCATTTTGTTGGGGATTGGCACACCCATCCAGAAAAAACTCCGAAACCATCAAACTGCGATCAAGAAAGTGTAGCCAAAATAATGGAAGAAAGTCGGCATAGTTTACAAGGAATATTTCTTGTCATTGTCGGGACGGTTGATTTTCCAGATTGTCTTTATGTTGGATATCAGACAAAAACAGAACTGTACACACTGGGTTTTTTGTCCTAATATCGGGATATATAAGATAAAAATATAATTAAAAATGTCTGACAAACTTTTCTCAAAATTTAACATATATGACCAAATTGGCTATTTTCTTGTTGGAAGCATTGCTATTTTGGTCGGTTTATTAAATTATCAAATATTTGATTTTGGTGAAAAAATAATAGATTTTTCTACTGAGACTTTTATCCTTTGGATTATCGTTGCCTATTTTTTTGGGCATGTTATTCACTCTATTGCAAATGTGCTCATAAAAGAAAACAAAGTAGTTTTTTCGGATTCTGAGAAGGAAATCCTGGATAAAGCTAGAATCTTTTTTGGCGTGACCAAACAATCCGATAATGAAGTGTATCTACTTTGTTATATGCTGTCGTCGGCAAAAGATATTACAGGTCAAGTACAATCGTTTAATGCATATTATAGTTTGTATCGAGGGTGGTTTGTAATTTTTCTTCTTGAAATGGAATTTCTTGCTTTCTCAATTTTTGCTTTCGGTTTAAATTTTGAACGTTCGATATACTTTGGCGCGGTTTCTTTGCTTGTCTTTTTAATGTCAAATCGCGCTCAAAGGTTTTATAATTACTCGCGCAGTAAGACCTTACAAACGTTTACCTTGTTAGAAAAATTAAAAATGTAACATCTGACGGACAATCGGTTTCGGAAATAATATGGAAAACCACCTCAAACCCTATCAAGAATATGCCGATTTTTATGACCGTCTGACTGTCGAACGTTGTCGGAGGATGGAAAGAATATTCGATGAAAGCGAAGATGTAAAAGATGTGGGTTCGTCAGAAAATCTTAGTCCCGAAGGGAAAAGGGAGTTACAGAAAGGATTGCATAAGCTCATCATGTTTTTTGAGCGCGGACAGCAATATGCTAACAAGGAAAAAACGATTCAGGAATGGATGGAACGCGATCGTAAAAAAGACGAATTATACGAAACAGCTCAAGCCCCCGAAGATATCCGATGTCTTACCTGTCGGAACCGGATGACGTCGATTTTTAAAGATTTGTGGACAGAAACGGACAGAGAAGACCGTGTTTTGTTTATGTATGAATGTCCGAACAAATGCTTACCTCGACGCATGTTCTTTTCCGATGGTAAAGAGTGGCGGATAGATCCTGATCTTTGTCCTTCTTGCGATGAAGAACTCCATCATGAATCGTCCAAGGACGATAGAAAAATAGTTACGATTTATAGCTGTCCGAAATGCGATTACTCGAAAACAGATGAATTTGTTCTAACACAGAATAAAGAAGAAGAAATAGATGAGAATTTTTCTAAGGATAGAAGTAAATACTGCATGACGGAAGAAGAAGGAAAAGAATACGAGGAGGCGAAATGGACTGTCGATCAAATGGCGAAGCTCTCGGATGATTGGAAAAAAGAAGAGGAAAGTCGCATAGAAAAGCTGAAACAAAATCCGAAGGGGTTTCATCTCGAAGGAACCGGATATACTTGTTTTATATGCAGACAGAGCACCCTCAAAGATGATAACTGGTACGATGAATGGGGTATAAAGTGCTTGGTTTGCCAAAAAGCTATAGACAGCGGCGAGATTCCCGCGCGCATCGCAAAAGATAAGGACTCTTGGTATTCCAAGTATGATCTAGAACACGATTTTTGTTTCAAACCTAATACTATCAGAAAATTAGTGAAGGACGGCGTTCTTAAAGAACGGGTGGTTAGCTACTACGGGAAGGGGATTCATTGCCAAGTATTTTTGATTGATGAAAATAAAGACTTCCTGCCTCCTAAACAGATGGTTAAATACGTATGGATTGATGAGAAAAAAGACGGGAAAACTTATTCGCATTCCGAACCTTGGTATAAGTTTATTGATCCCTATGAACATCTGAAGGAGTATAAGATCGTAAATTATTTGAAAATACCGACTGGCGATAAGAATACAAAAGAAGAGGTTCTGAAGGTAATCGATCTCGGATTTCTCAATCAGCTTAATGAGCTCGAAAAAGACGCTAAGGTTATATTCGCGCTAGAAAATGTATCTTTTAGAACAAGAGAAATGCTCACGCTGAGATTGTTTTCTCTGATAGATTATTATTCGGCGCTTTGGTCTGGAGGGGAAGGTGGGCAAAATGGAAGAATGATAAATTTTCTTGAAAAGTATTTGGATTACGGAAGAGAAGAAAGCAAGGCTGCGATCGAAATTTGGCGGCACTCACTTATCCATACAGGCCACCCCAAAACATCCGCATGGCAATGGAATTATGAAAATCCACCCGAATATCACTGGAAACTTGAAAATATTAACCCAAAGGAAAACGGACCAAGATTCTATATAGGGTTTTATAATCTCCTTAATGATTTGCGCAAAGGGCTCGAAAAATATAACAATGATCTCAATCTAGATAAGGTGTTGCAGAATAATTATGAATCAACAATCAAACGAAACTAACAAAACCGTGGATAACCGGATGGAATGGATACTCAGACTGGAAGAATTTGAGAAAGTCGGAGATTCTCCAACCTATTGTACGGAATATGAAATTTGCTCGGAGGTTCGCATCCCCGGAGTTTTTACTTATGGAAACGGAATGATGATGTGCTCTCTTTTTCAAGAGGCCGATGACCTCGGGCTATATACTTATATACTGAGAATAAACCACGTTCAGAAAGAATTTGAATATGATGAAAACAAATATTCCACGGAAGGATATTATTTTAAAGATGGTCTTATCGGCGAAATTCTCGCTATATTCTCGGTATACTTTCAGGCCCGTTTTTTCTTAAAGGCCATTATCTCGGGCGAGATGACCCCCATGAGCATAAGAACTCGTTTTGAAAAGAATCTTCGGTATAAAAGAATAGGGGATATCTCTTGTTTGGACGTTGAAATGTTTACAGACCAAAACAGGAATTGGTGTCGGGATAATGGGCTGGCTAATTTTCTAGATTCTATCACGTTAATAGACGGGATGTTCCATCAAAATCTGATAAGATCATTGCATTGGTATGCCGAGGCGACAAAAGAACTCGGTGTAAACCATGAATTGTTTTTCATAAAAATGGTTTCTTCGGTGGAAGCATTATTAGAATTTATAGAGGTACGGAACGATGTTTTTTCTGATAAACTTTATAAACTTATGGAGGGTGATTTATTTGATGCTGAAGAAGGTAATGAGATAAAAAATTGGCTCACGAATAGAAAGATCGGTAAAAAATTCGTGAGCTTTTTAGTGAAATATTCTCAAGGGTTTACTGGGGAAATACCAAAAGTTGCAACCCATTGTTATGTCAAGGAAGATGAGATAAAAGACTATGCAAGAAGAATATATAATGCCCGTTCCGCTTATTTGCATACAGGGAAACCCATGTACTTAAGTATGGATATGAGAGCTGATGATATGCAGATATGGGATGTTGATCCATCTGGTGGAATGATGGTAGATAGAAAGAAATTTTCCGAAAAAGAAAAACTTCCTCGGATGAGATGGTTTGAAAGACTGGTAAATTATTCTTTAAGAAAATTTATTGAAGAAAAATTGACAGTCCCCAAAAATGCTAGCCGATCCAACATTCTCGACAAAGAAATAGCAGATTTGGAGAAAGACGGATTTTTTGGGAGATGTAGAAAAATCAAGGAATATTTACAAAAAGACATTCGAGCATCTATTATTTCATTCACCGTGTTTATTGGCGCGATGTTATTCGCTTACTTTATGTCTACATACGGCGAAAAAGTTTCAAGTATAGGATATTATGTTTTAGCTGTAGAAATCGTTATCATTTCACTCATAACATTTTTAATGGCTGGGCATTCAGTAATGAAAATACTTTTTGCTGTTAGTGCAACAGGATTGTCGCTGTTGATTTTTCTTGCGCAAAGTTACTGTCTTATCTCTCCAGAAAAGAGGACGTCTGTTAGCGACGCCGCCCTATTATCGTTAATAGGAGTTGGGGTTTTATATATTGGCTATGATTTTTTACACTCCCTATATATCGAAGTTTCAAAAAGACTTAAACAGATAAAAGATATGAATCCCAAGGAAAAACCGTGGTTTATCACAGTACCTTATGGCTTATTTGTTGGACTACTAATTTGGCAAATTGGACAGGTGGTTGTTCCAATAATTAATTCGCTTTGCGTCTATAAGTAAATGGAATTTTCTTCAAGATTATTACTAAAATATTATGAAAATTTTTCCATGAGCTGGTATTATCACACATCAAAACATATCATCGTTCAGTCGTCTGATAAATTCGTTTTTACTTCGCCAGAATTTATCGGCGCATTTTCCGGCGCATTTTTTGCTTTCATTTTTGGGATAATTAGTTATCGGATAATCAAGCGCTATGAACGTTTTATTCAACACAAAGGTGCGCTAGTTCAGCTTGAACGGCTTTTAAACGAGCATATTGACCTCAGCGGACTAAATAGAACAGTGGCTTTAAATACCCAATCCTTGCTCAGTTCTCATCATTTGACCCGTAATCGTTTTGTTGATTTACCTCTTCAGAAAGAGTTAAACACTTCACTTGGTAGTCTTGAAATTGCCAACAAATATTTTTCTTATGAGAGAAGCATCACTCGCATAAATATTGATACTCAGTCTCTAAATTATACGCTTCTAAGGTTTGAAGACGTAATGATTGGTGGAGGGGTGCTTGAAGCCGAAAATTGGTACTACGTTACCGGGGCGATCGCCCAAATCCCAGGGTATATGAATAAGATTGAAGTCGAAACGCGAGAGCTCCTCGCTCTGGTTCGTATAAACATTGCACGATTATCTGGTAAAGGAATATGGTACGCGAATATAAATAAAAAATGGGATGTTTCGGTGACCGAAGAAGAACTAAGATCAGAAATGAAAAAACTTAATGCTGAAATAAACGATATAGAAAAAAGATCAAAAACGAGATGAATAACAAAACACAAAAACAGCAAGCAATTTTAGAAGAACTTCGATATGAAGTGTGGATGTTCAACAGAACAGCGGATTTTTTGGTACATACGACTTCTTTTGATAAGGTGCAAACAAATGCCTTTGTTGAAAGTTTTCTCATGCATACAAGGAATCTGGTTGATTTTCTAGAGAATAAAACCAATAAAAATGATGCACGATGCTCTGATTTTGGAATAAAAGAACAGCAAATCAAGCTACCAGTTGGAAATACAAAAAGGGAAATCAATAAATATCTCGCGCATATGACGAAACAAAGAATAGAAAAGAAGATCCCTGATTGGAAATTTAACGAGATCAGAAACGAGATAAATCAAAAAATACAGATTTTTCTTTTCCAGTTACCGCCTGCTTTTAAAGATCGGTTGTTCGCGTCAGATTTTTCCGCCTTATTTCAAAACGATGCGATATAACGAACTTTTTGTATATAAATAATTTTTAAAATTTTATCATATTTTATGCCAAAAAAAGACTATTCAACGTCTTGGTCTGAGAACAACAATGCACAAAAAATTAGGAAAAGTGCCGTCGAGCTTGCTATTTCTATCTGCGCCTCTGGCGGCATGGAAAAGCATAAAAAAGAATTACTCAGTTGTCTCATTTGGAAAACAACAGAAGCGAGTGGAAAATATAATACACGATATGTTTCCAAGGGTGTCTTTAATGGGGGTTTTCCTGTTGAGCACGAACATGTTTTTACGAGAAAAACGTTAGTTGAGAAAATGCTTCGCAATCCTGAAGATATAAGACTTGTTATTGATGAAGCCGTTGCTTGTTTAGTTACAAAAGAAGAACACGGCAGTTTGTCAAAATCAAATCGCGATGGCTGGGAACGATACGAAGATATTGGGATAAAAATTTATGATCGCTTAAAAGGTAAATGGATCGGAACATGGAACAATTAAAATTTAAACAAGGGTTTTTTGGCAAAAAGCCAGATGGTTGGAAAAAGAAAGGCAATACCGTTCACTTTAATCATAAAGGCAAACTATTGGCGGAAACCCATCCGTTTTGTGGCAGCATTCTTGATATAGGTATTAGTGAACAAGATTGTCTTTTTAAGTTTTGTAACAAATGCGAGATTGTTATAGAACGTCTAAGTAATAACGAGCCGTTTCCAGAAAAATGGATAGATAAGGGAGATACAACAGTTTCCCATACTTTCTGCTATAGCACTTGTCGCCTTGGGCAAGGGGGCAATGGAGAGTTGTTCAAATATTGTCCGCGGTGTCATATTGTTGTGGAAAAGTTGGATTAAAGAATTTTAAAGTTACAAGGGCGTGTAACTTTCACAGGCTATCCTGTGTCACTTTTGTCACTTTTTTGCTCGCCCGAGACCCGTCGATGTGGTATTCTAAAAATAAGCTAATCCGCCAAGCAGGGCTTGACCGACCACGGTTCTAGCCCGAGACGGCCAGCCAAATCGTGCTAGCCCGAGAGGCATCATAATTTATAAAAACATGGAAAAATTTTCAATAATACTTACGGGAGAACCCGTTGAAAAAGAATCAAAAGAGGAATTAAAAGAAATTGTTGGAGAGATTGTTGAGGAATGGCACGAGGAGGGGAAACAACCATTTTCATCCGAACGGGAAAAAACAGAAGAGGAAAAGAATCAAATTGAAACATCCGAGGTGATGCTTCGGATGATGTTCGACAGATTTAAAATTCCGCACAATGAAAGACTTATTTCACCGGAGCAAGTTCATTTTTT
>JBAYGX010000021.1:0-15850 GCA_041666465.1 Candidatus Altimarinota bacterium | reverse complement strand
ATCAACCTACTCAACAACAACCGTTGAAGTAACAGCAAAAGTTTATGACAATTATAATTACACGGGTGAAAGCACGATTGAATTAAAAATCGTTAAAAAATCAGATGAAGAAACAACTACCATTGAAGAAGAGCCATCAAGCACTCCAACGACATAATAGTCGCGATAGCGACTTATCCTATAACCCCCTAATCACTAAATTATGATTAAAAAATTATTAACAATAATCCTTGCCATATTGACACTATCGGCCTTGGCGGGCTGTCAAAGTGAAGTAATAGAAAAAACCGCGACATATCAAGACGAACAAATCGCATCAATTAGCGCATTACACCCCGATATTTATATGCCGACAGATACGACCTGGACAAGATCCATTTATTCCGGAGAAGTCGAACAATATGAACTTGCTTCAACAAAAGACCCGGCCGTTTTTGGAGAAGAAGCAAAAAGCTTCATGACAAATAGTGGATGGGAATTATACGAAGAAAAAAACGATAATAATTTACTATTAAGATTCAAAAAAGGTGATTGGCTGGTTGCCTACTCGTTACAAGTTAACGGCAGCCTAACTCTCTTTGTAGAGCCTAAATCTCTTTACGAGTAACCGTTTTGCGCAAGCAAAACTCCCAGTCGCAAAGCGACCTCTACTATAAGCGTTTTTGCGCAAGCAAAACTCCATCTCCGATATTTATTATTTCGCTTTTCATCGCATGATGCGACATCATCATGTCTATAAATTTGCGCATCATATTCCCTTCGCCATGTGAAATAACATTATCGACAATAATAACTCCTCCTTTTTTTAATCGAGGATATACCGCATCAAAATAAGATAGATGCTCGTATTTTGTTGAATCAAAAAACGCCATATCAAAAATAAGCCCCTCTAAAACTTTATCGGCGGTAACAACCTCCGGCGCATGCCCGCGCACAAGAGTAACAACCGATTCGATCCCAACCTCCTCAAAATTTTTCGCCGCAAAATCCCCTCGTTCTTTATGCGACTCAACCGTAAAAAGTCTACCACCTTCGCCAATCTCCATAAGCGCCTTGGCTATCCATAGCGCAGAATAACCAATGGAAGTCCCAAACTCCAAAACAACTTTCGGCTTTTCTTTAAGAACATTTTCATACAAAAACCTGCCGGTATCCCTACCGCAAATCCAATATTTATTCCCAATCCCACTCTCCTCTTCAATCTCTCTTATCTTTTTCTCAATTCTTATTCTTACTCCCCTCTTCACTAGCTCACTAGGTCCTCTCTTCAGTCCTCTCTTCGCCATCCCAACCGCCTTTCCTCTATGACTAATCCTTCCTTTCTCCTCTTGACCAAGTGCCGCATAAACCCGATCAAGCCCATCGGGACGAAAACACGAACTGATTGGCAACCCGTGCCATATAGGCGCCTCGAGTTTTTCCGTAATCACGCCTTTAGCCTCGCCAAAAAAAACTTCTTTAAACCCATCTCCAACCACCGCAACGCAACACAAAAACCTTGCCCTGCGATCATCAACCCCTTTCATCCTCTGAAGAAAATGCTCAACCCACTCCTCGTCACTCGCGCTCTCCCCAACACCCCATCTTCTCGTTTTAAGCCCCAGCTCTCCTTTAAGTGCAAAAACCTCAATCCCCGAATCGTCCGCCAGCGTCAACACCCCACTCTTTTTATAAAAAAACTTCGCCTTTTTTAAGGCATTTTCTTCGTAACTAACTCCATCTTCATCAATATCCCCATCAATCCCAAGATCCGAAATAGAAACAATTTCATAAGGGATATCTCCTAGAATCGCCTTTATCTCGGCAAATTTTCCGGGATTCTTCGTTGCTATAAGCAGTTTTTCCATCAGTGCGGAGTCACGCTTTGCGGGACTTCGCACCTTATTATTAACTGTTTTGCGAAAGCAAAACTCCATATATACTCTATTATAGGAACCACACCTTACTATAAACATGGAACTATTCGCAATAATATTGGCGGGACTGATACTGGCGCTAATTATCCACAAAAAACCGACATACGGCATTATTCTGGCGATATTTTTTGCAACACTTGGCGAGCTTGGCAGATTACCAATAGGATATCTTATAAATGACTTGTTTATCCCGCTCTTAATTTTGATTTGGATTATCAAAAAAATCTCCCTGCAAAGAAAGTGGATAGTCCCACCGCTTCTCCCGCCAATAACAGCCTGGATCGTAATCGCGTTTTTTTCATTACTGATTAATTACTCATGGCTAACAACAAGTGAACTAAAAGAAAGCACGCTCTATCTCATAAGATTTGTGGAATATTTCTTTCTGTACTTGGTCACGGCTGACGAGGTTTTAAACAAAAAAAACTGGACTCTATCGTTTTACGCAATAATCGGTGGAGCAATTCTTGTATCGATTTTTGGATTTATCCAGCTCGATCTCTATCCAAGCTTTTTCGCACTCGGCATGGAGGAAAAAGGATGGGATCCTCATATAAACAGGCTTTTGTCGACATGGTTTGACCCGAATTTCGTAGGCGGTTTTCTGGCCTTTACGACATGTATACTTTTCGGGATAGGACTTTTTAATTATAAAAAAATATTTAAAAAACCTGCGGCATCTCTAATGCTGGCGGGGACCTCAATCATCGTTCTTTGCGCTTTATATTTAACATATTCCCGTAGCGCATATCTTGCATGTGGCATCGGCATAATAACCATAACCGCATTGAGATCGAAAAAACTTCTTCTACTGGGGGGACTGTTTGTTGTTTTATCTTTTTCGGCAATCGGCAAAGTACAAACGAGGTTTTTGGACTTGTGGGAAAGTTTCCAAAGCATAATCGGCCTAAACGATTACGCAACTTTGTTCAACGCAGATGCAACCTCTCGACTAAGACTGACTTCCTGGCAAAATGCAATTTCAATCATAAAAGAAAACCCAATAATCGGCGTCGGATACAACTCGTTCAAATACGCACAGTGGAAAGCCGGCCTGATAGACTCGCTGGATGCGCATTCGGCAACAGGATCGGACTCGACAATCCTAACAATTTTTGCAACAACGGGCATCCTGGGACTTATCGCCTACCTATGGTTTTACATAAAAGCACTCATTGGGTCTCTTAAAAACTCTCATACATCGGGTTATCACCTCGGCTTAACGGGAGGACTTGTGGCTTTATTGATTCATTCAACATTCGTTAACAGCCTTCTTTTCCCACATCTTCTCGTTTTTTTCTGGATTAGTTTGGCTTTATCTATTAAAATTCCGTCACATTCTTCGTCTTAACTAGCTTCATCGCTAACATACTAGATTACTAGCTAACTAATTTCTTATGATTTCCCTAGCTCAACTTCGACCTGGTCTCACGATAAAAGTCGAAAATGTACCATACTTGGTACTCTCGGCAACATTCTCAAAAGCGGCTCAAGGAAGCGGCACAAGCAATACTAAACTGAAGAACCTTTTAACAGGTTCATCAGTTCAAAAAACCTTCCAGGGAAACAAGGAAATCGAAGAGGCCGAAATAACACGCAGTAAAGCGCAATATATGTATTCAACCGGTGAAGAATATTTTTTCATGGATTCGACAACATTTGATCAATTCTCGTTAAGTGCGGAAGATATGGGTCGCGATGCACAATTTTTAATAGCGGGATCGGAAGTTGATATCCAGAATTACGAAGGAAGACCTATCGCAATCACCGTACCGCCGAAAATAGTATTGAAAGTTAAAGGAACCGAACCGGGCGTCAAAGGTAACACTGCAACAGGAGGGAAAAAACCGGCAACAATGGAAACCGGACTCGTAGTCCAAGTCCCTCTTTTCATAAACGAAGGCGACATGCTCAGAATCAACACCGAGACCGGCGAGTATGTCGAAAGAGCTGAAAAATAATTTTTCTTCTCTTTATCTTTTCTTCATCCTCTCTTTACTAGCTCACTAAGTCCTAGGTCCTCTCTTCGTCTTCTCTTCACTAGTTCACTATCTTTACTAGCTCCTAGGTCCTTTCTTAATACAAAAGAGAGAAAAGAATTACTTCTTTCCTCTCTTTCTACCATTTGACCACTCTGCACGCAGTATATTCGTGTACTTATTTTGTGTCAAGGCTTTCGCACAGAAACAATCACCGAGGCCTGTTTAAAAAACTCCCAATCTGTAAAAACAATTCGCAATCACCAAAAATAACATTTCCATATTGCGGAAGTATTGTATAAGATAATTTATTTGCCGCTGGCCTCGACCACCCTAACTCCGGAAATTTCATCCACATATCTAAGATCAACACACAAATGATAAACTTGATCAAAATTATAAACCTCCAGGGTAAACTTCTGTTCCGCAAGCCTGGTCTTCATATCAACAAGGGCGGAATATCCGATTATATTCAATCCTCCTTTGGCAATTAGCCTTGATATGTCATTAAGTAGTCCCCTTCTGTCCAAACTCTTCACAATCAAACAAACCTGCCTCCTCCCGCCATTTACACTCTTGCCCAAAAGACAATCATCTTTATAAATAGATCTTAACAACTCCTTCACAAAAATCACCCCAGTGCCAATATCGGCAAGTAAACCTTTTACCCCGCGATGCCCATAGTTTTTATTGGCATAATCGGAAATTTTCTTTTCTTCTTTTTTAAAATTCGTACACAGAAAAATCTTCAAGCTTTTATCCAGAAAATTCATTCCGCGGGCAACACGGATATCCTCATTATCCATGGCAAGCCACTTCCTTATATTATTCCTGGCCTTGGAAGTCTTTACTCTATCAACCCAAAACAAATCGGGACCGGAAGCGCTTTTGGCAGCCTCTATCGTAACAACATCACCCGTCCTCAAGACAGTCATTGGATTTCTAATCCTTTTATTAACAAAAGCTTTTGAAAAATTATGTCCGAAATATGGATTAACGGCATAGGCAAAATCTACAACCGTAGCCCCTTCGGGCAAGTCAATCGCCCTCCCTTTATCCGTGAAAACGAAGATCCTATCTTCGAAAACATCTCCTTTTAAATCCTCAAGAAACTTGTCATTTATCCCACCGGACATCTTGCGTAAATCTTTCACCTGCGTCATCCAAGAATAAGAAAGATCTTCGTCCTGCCATTTCATCCTCTTCCTATACCACTTCGCGACAATCCCGAAATGGGCATCCTCATACATATCGAGAGTTTTTATATGAAACTCAACCGTCTTTCCGCATGGCCCGAAAACCATTGTATGCAAACCCTTATAGCCATTAGCCTTCGGGACGGCGATATAATCACGAAAATCCGCCCTTCTGGGCTGCCACAAGCCATGGATAACCCCAAGCGCCTTATAACAATCAATAACACTTGGCACTACCACTTTAACCGAAAAACAGTCCGTCATTACATCAAAAAGCCCTTTTTTCTCGTTAAAAGCCTTATAAACATGATACAAATGCTTCTCTTCGCTTTTAACTTCCGCGTCAACTTCCACCTGAATAGCATTGTTTAATTCGGCAACAAGCTTGTTTATATAGCGCGTATTCCCGGCTCGAACGGTAGAAAGTTTTTTTGAAATAAATTCATAATCATTAGGTTGAAGATATTTAAAACAAAGATCCTCGAGCTCGGACATCATGTCCCAGGCACCAAGAAGACGAGCCATAGGCACATATATTTCAACTGTTTCCTTGGCAATTCTTTTTCTTTTCTCTTGAGACACGAACTGTAGCGTTCTCATGTTATGGAGTCTATCGGCCAATTTAATCAAAATAACCCTCAAGTCCTTGCTCATTCTTAAGAAAATCTTTCGCAAAGAATCTATCTGTCCGCGAGTGGATTGGAGCGAATAACGAACACTTGAAATTTTCGTAAGACCATCAACCAAAAGCGCAACTTCCGATCCGAAATTTTTCTTAATGTCAGACACCGTAACACCCGTATCTTCAACCGTATCATGAAGCAAAGCGGCAACTATCATCTGTTGATCCGCTTTCATATCGATAAGTATTTTGGCAGTCTCAATGGGATGAATTATATAAGGCTCACCGGACTTGCGAAGAGCCCCTTTGTGAGCTTTTTCAGCAAAAGAATACGCGAAACGAATGACCTTCGGATCGATATCCGAATCATAATCTTTAATCTTTTTTATAAGACCATCAATTGGAGCCATAAAAAAAGCTGGTGGATGATTTAGGATTCTACACCATCTCCAACGGGAGTCAATTTTTAAAAATCTTCATTAGCCTTTAGTGTTGGTAAAACCAACCTTGGAAATCGGCTCGGCATCCAAGTGACAATAAAATCCATCGGGACCCAAAAACAATCCATTTAAATTAAGATTTTCTCGTAATTTTTCATCTATAACCGGCTTTTCGTCAGGGAACGCAAAGACAGAAATATCAACATGATTTACATTCCCACAGGCAGCTTCGATAAGTTTAAAAGAACACTTGCCGGACCCATCATCCTGAACCACGCAATGATCGTTAGCTTTGTCCCAAAAGACTGTATAAGAAGCATCATCGGAGCCTTCCACCGAACCAAAAAACACATAGTCAACATGGAAAAGGACCTTACTGCATTTACCGCCTGATTCTTCACACAAACGAATAACCCTCGAAGAATATTCATCTCGTGCAAATTGTTCAACATTAGCAGCCTCAAGCAGCTGCAACCTTTCGTTATTAGCAGAAGCATCCATGTAATACTTAATTCCAAATGTAACAAGGAATGTAGTGACAATTGTCATCACGGATCCGTTTGTTGCATTATCTAAAACATTCATTTTAATTAAATTAAAAGAGACGAATCGTACATCAAAAATATCACCTCGTCAAGATGGAGCGAGAAACCTCTAATCAGGATAATTCAGCAAATTTCTCAGTGTAACCTCCGCTTCTTCTATTTCGGCGGGTCTACCCTCAGCAGCATCCCGTGCTCTTAATTCGGCATTCCTGGCGCTACAAGCCTCTTCATATCTTTTAGGTATTTCCGTCATATGCACACCATATGCAAATATAGAACCCGTTTTGTACTCATCGGCAATTTTGTATTTCACGCCTTTGTAGGTCAAAAAATAATTAAACGCCACAGCAGTATTCGTAGTCTCCACCTGTTTTGAGAAATGCGCTGGATCATTTCCGATATGCCTATCCATAAAAGAATGGAATGTTTGAACAAAAGCTCTACTAGCGGTATCTGTATACTGGTCTTGGTAAAAAATCATCCCGGTAGGAACATCTTGGGTAAGAGTTGGTTCCGACTTCCAGTCATCAAAAAAACTTATAAAAGACGCAAGTGCATTTTTATCCGGATTATCATTTGCATCACGAGGACACTCTGTTTGGTTTTCAGCGGTCGTAGACATATTAAAATATTATCAAACAATGATAACATATTCCCAGCCATCAAGCAATCACTTCTCGGAGGCTAGGCAGGGGTCGTAAAGTTCAAACTTTTCATCCACTAGCTCACTATCTTCTCTAGAAACTAGGTCCTCTCTTAACCTTCTTCTCTTCACTAGCATCTTAACTATCTTCTCTAGCCTACTAAGTCCTTTCTCGTCATCTTCACCTCCGCCCTCCTCCTCTTCCCCTCAAGCATCTTTTCTTTCGCCCTTTTCGACCTCCTTTGTTTTTGTTTACGAATTTTGTAAACCGCTTTCGCCTTTTTTGAATCGCGCCACGAAACCGCCTGCTCGATTTTTGAAATCAAAAGCTTGTAAGCATGTGCCCTGTTTTTCTCCCTTTCGCGATACTGCTGACATTTCACTTCTGTTCCGGTCGGCAAATGCTTAAGCCAAACACAGCTTGATGTTTTATTTATCTTTTGCCCACCCGCTCCGCTCCCACGCACGAACTTTTCCTCAACATCACAAGATTTTATACCCAATTTTTCAGCCTTTTGCAAAAACTCGGCAGATAATTCCATTATTTTTTATATAAAAGAACCAGCCCGGCAAAAAGCGCCAACGCCATCTTGGTTTCCTCTTCGGAAACTCCCTCCTCAAGTACAAAATCGCTAAACATTCCGCCAAAGAAACCTCTTTTAGCCATAATTTTTGCAATATCCTTACCTTTTGCGCTTTTCACAACATACTGATGAGTCGGATTATATAAATTCGTCATATCGTCCAACATTCTTTTCGCAATCGAGCTGTTCATTATCTCAAGTGTCAAAAACGGACTTCCGTCAGGAGCTGTAACTTCCCATTTCTCCGCACCAAAAGAAAGCGCAGTTTTCAACATTGCCCATCTCATTGTACCAAGCGGCTTATCGCCTTTTTCAGAATCAAAAACTTCCCAAGTCGCATAACCGAATTTTCCTCTTTTGCTCTTGCAAGTAATTATTGCCGCAGATTTGGTCTTGTCGGTATAAACGGTTAGAGGCCCGATGAAACTTGCCTTGAAAAACATAACCGGAGCCTTGGTCTCCGGATTAACACCTTCGCACGAAAGCGGCGAAGTAAAAACCTTAAACATTCCTCTCTCACAACGAATCGCTTTGAATTTTTGCATATTGTTTTTTGTTAAAGACGGGTCGATTATACAACGGCTTCAGTCGCGAAGCGACTTTTTTCTCTTTATCCTCTTTCTCCTCTTCACTTCTTCACTAGTTTACTAGGTCCTAGGTCCTAAATGGATTCTCTCTCGTAAAATCCGGTATCAACACCTCCCTGCTCTCCTCATCCTGAACCCACCCATTCTGAAAACCTTTTTTGAGTAAAAATTTAAATACCTGATCAAACTCATCTTTGGTAAGTACACGATTTACTTCGGGAAAATTTTTCGCCTTATGCATCGGAAAATATTGATTCATTAAACTTACATGCAACTCCATGTCTATCTCGGCTAATTTCCTAATGGCTTCAAGGCTATTCTCGAGATTTCCGGGCAAAACCAAATGCCTAACGACAACTCCTCGCCTTGCAACTCCCTCCAAATCGATTTGCAAATTTCCAACCTGCCGAATCATTTCTTTTATCACCGGAATCGCAACCACCGAATAGTTCGCGACTCCTGAATATTTCAACCCAACCTCGTCAATTCCATACTTAAAATCCGGCAAATAAATATCAACCAGCCCTTCCATTTCGCACAACATTTCAGCTTTTTCATACGCATTTGAATTCCATAAAATTGGAATTTTTAAACCATTTTTTCGCGCAATTCTTATCGCCTCTTTTATCTGCTTAAACCAAATTGTCGGCGTAACCAAGTCGATATTAACAGCACGATCTTTTTGCAATTTAATCATGATTTCTGCGAGCTCTTCGACGCTATAATCTCGTCCGATTCCTTCCTCAGCGCTAGGACGCGAAGCATTCCTTGCGCCATCATATAAGCTGTTTCGCGAATGCGAAACTCCTCCCTGTGAAATCTGATAATTTTGGCAAAAAACACACCTCAAATTACATCCTGTAAAAAATATCCCACCAGCCCCCTGATTCGAGCTACCGCAAAAAGGCGGCTCTTCGCCAAAATGCTTGCCGAACCAAGAAATTTTAACTTTATCAGTCATGACAAACAGCAAAATACCAGAATCAACAAGGTCAAGCTATTGCCAATTCTATGCGTTTTTGAAAAAAACTAAACAATCCGGGATTAGAAATTTTCTCAAAAAGAAAATGGGTTGTATTAAGCAACTCCATAGTCCCATCTTCCTTTAACATAATAAGCAAATTCGCATCTCCTATGAATATAGCGCCTTGCCTTGCCACAAGAATCAATCCACCTCTGGTCATACGAGAACTACCCGCACCGAAACGAGAAAAGGCCAAAAGAACATTCCTATAAAAAGGATTGAGCATATGCGTCTCGGCAGAAACGACATCACTCACGGGAGTTTGACCTCTTTGTATCATTTCTTCATGACGACGAAAAGCCATCCACAGTAATTGTTTTCCCGTTGCGGTAGATCTGTCCCCGGCAGGCTGATCGTCCGTAAAAACATCCCCATTTGGGTAAATAACATGAGTACTGGCACCCCAACTCGAGGTGAAAAAGAACTCAATCCCTCGATCATCCCTAAGTAGTATAGTATACTCGTCTACTCGTATTGGGGATGGAGGTGAGGCTGTCGGTACATTGTCATTTGACAAACCACCAGACAAGGCATTAAGCGCTTTGATATAGAGCGGATCACGAGCATCTTCGGGAGCGGCTTCGTCCCTTCCAGGAGGAGCAGGGGGTTGTGGTGGCGGCATAAAATAAGATTAATTGCTCCGTAATTATAACACAACCGCGCGCCCGGGTCAATCTCGCCGCCGGGAAGACCATAAACTACTTATCCAGATCCAAAGTCTGATCAATGCGGATTTTATCAACAAATTCCGGCACATGTGAAACCAAAATCATAGCACCGGTATAGGAATCCAGCGCTTCGGCAATCACAGGGATATGACGGAAATTAATATGATTTGTAGGTTCATCCAAAATCAGCAATCCAGGTCTCTGCAAAACAAGCCGAGCAAAAGACACAAGCCCTTTCTGTCCTTCTGATAAATGCCCTATTTTGGAATTAATAATTTCTTTTGTAATCAAAAACCCTGCGGCAACTTTACGCATTTCCTCTTCGGGTACTTTGTTTTCTAAATTCTCTCCGTTGCAAGACTCAAGCGCCTCCATAAGAGACTCCCGAACCGTATGATCGAAATTAAGTGTCGAGAAATCCTGTCGATAATACCCAACTCGAATTCCTTCTTTAACAACAGCGTGCTTGGATTTCCCGGAAGCCAAAACTTCAAGCAATGTACTTTTGCCAATCCCATTTGGACCCGTGAGAAGAAGATGTTGATCTTTTTGTAAAGAAACATCGACTTTTTTCGGCTTAGCATGATGATCTCGTATAACAGAAACCTCCGTAACCCTCAAAATAACGCCGCCAATATCTTCCTGAATCGGGATTTCAAAAGGGCGAATCACCTTATCTTCACGACGCACTTCAACTTTTTCCTCTTCCATTTCTTCGGCCCTATCGCGCATTTTGCGCGCAACATCGCGGAGTTTTCCACCTTTATGAGCAAACACATTCGCTTGTTCCTTGTTTTTAAGAATTATCTTTTCAGCCTGAGCATTTCGCATATTTTCTTTTTCAATTCGCTTGGCAATTTGATCAACCACATCGAAATAATTCCCAGCATATTGCTCAACTTTATGAGTATGGGAATCAAGATATAAAACTCCGTCGGTAAAACAATTCAAGAAGTCCGCGTCATGCGAAATAACTATACAGGTTTTCGGATACATTATGAGAAAAGTCGTAAGATGCTCAATCCCCGCCTTGTCGAGATTGTTGGTAGGCTCATCGAGAAGCAAAAGATCAGCGTCTTGGATAAGCGCGGATGCGAGCAGTAGTCTTGCCTGCTGCCCTCCGGAAAAACTCTTAACTATTCGTTCAAGCGGCGCATGAAGATTAACGACCTCCAGAACCTCATTAATTTTTCGATCAATATCGTACTTTTTCTCCTTGAAATTCTTTTCAAAAAAAGCACGGATTGTAAGTTCACGATCCTCTTGTCGAATCACCTGATGAGCCGTCGCAACGGTAAGTTTAGGTAGCTTATTGACCGAACCTTCAGCCGGCTTAATTACACCGGTAATAAGCTTGAGAATCGTACTTTTCCCTGCGCCATTTTGACCCATTATCGTAATTTTCGTATCTCTTCGCACGGAAAAACTAACCTCGGTTAAGATCGGCTTTTTATGCTCGAACTCAAACGAGACCGCGTCAAAACTGATAAGTGTTTCATTGAAAGACATGGTTGGCTTATACAGCAAAAAGGTGGGTTTGTCTACATTGCTAACTTTTTTAAAAAACCAAAAGATACAAAATCCCAACCGGTTGGAATTTGCGAATGGACTAAAAAGATTTCAAAATAACATTTCAACGCTAAGCGACATGGAATTTAGTCCACAAAACATAAATAACAACGGCAAGCACAAACCAAATAACAACGCTAATTATTAAGTTCAAATATAACGGTAATTTACCTGACAAAAGATACACGCTTAATAAATATGCAAAAAGCGGGATTATCGAAAGCATCCCAAATGCTGCGGTATTTTTAAGTTCGATCGCACTCTTTTGACCAACAATAATATGCGAAATAAGCGAAAATGTAGGGAATAACGGAATAAGCCCTGCCAAAAAATAGTATTTACTGGCAGAAACGAGAGATATTAAAACAACAATTATTGCACCGGCGATTGCTTTGAGAAAAAGAGTCATGATGATTCAAAGTTATTAATATTGAGTTTTGCATTCGCAAAACAACTTGATAATAAGGGCCGCTTATGAAGCGGCTATGGTGGAGATGGCGGGAATCGAACCCGCGTCCAAAGGTCCGGGAAATACCGTTTAAAGCCATAATCGGTTCTTTTTACGAGAAGGGATAAGGAACCGGCAAAAAGCCCCTTCAAGTTGGTTTTAAATTTTAAGCATGTAAATAAAACTCCAAATTTACACGCCGGTCCTCATAAATGACGTTCGATTAACCCTATGAGACATCAAGTCAGCGAACGGGTTTCGGCAAAAGCCAAAACAACTACGCAGCTACTGCAACTGGAGCAAAAGCTCTAGCATAGATAGATGCGGCAATTCCTTCAGATGGATTTGCATTTAGGTTTGCATCGAACTTATTTAACGACGGGACGATGCAACCGCCGGGCTTAAGATATTTGACCAGATGAATCCTCTGTCAAAACCTGTACATCCCCACATTTCAAAGAGCCCGCAAATTATAACACGTTTTTTTGTCGTAAAGGGAAAGTAATTGCAAAAAGAAATATCTGCAGTGTTTCCAGATTTTCGAGGGCGTACATGTTAGCCCGAGAAAATCAGAAAACGAAGCCATTTCTTTTTGCAATTAACTTTCCCGTATCCACTTCCCCCTCTCAATCTTCCCAGCCAACTTCTTCAAACACTCCGCCAACTCATCAACCCAATGCACTCCAAGATCATTGAATTTACATTTTAATTTCGTGCCAGAAATAATCCATTTCGGGTTATATTCAAGCATGTTCATAATATTTTCCGGTTTCACTTTGTCGGACATGGTAAGAATGATTTGCCTATCTATATCACTGTGCACATTTTCAGCTTTAACGTTTGTAAGATTCGCTGCCTTTGCTAATAATTTCAACTCCAAAATTCTTAACAAATTAGAAACCTCATTCGGCATAGCACCATAATCCTCGACAATCTCCGCGCGCAATTCAGATAAGAATTTAAAATTATCTGCGCTTGCCAATTTCTGATAAAAATTAATTTTCTCCTTAAAGTTAGAAATATAATCATCGGGAATCAGTGCAGGTATCGGCAACTCTATCGAAACCTCTACCGGCTTCGCCTCCGCCTTCACAACTCCACCGCTCTTCAACTCTTCAA
The DNA here is from genome assembly GCA_041666465.1 of Candidatus Altimarinota bacterium. GTDB lineage: Bacteria > Patescibacteriota > Gracilibacteria > UBA1369 > UBA12470 > XYC2-FULL-41-22. The sequence continues at coordinate 2,510 of JBAYGX010000021.1, read as the reverse complement.
CAGCCTGATTAAGCATACGGATAAAATGACTCACTCCAACGACATTGATCGACCCGTGCTGACTCGCGCCCAAAATATCGCCGGCACCGCGAATCTCAAGATCTTTCATCGCTATTTGGAACCCACTTCCAAGCTCGGATGCCTCTACAATCGCTCGTAATCTTTTTTTCGCATCAACTTGCAGCCGCTGTTGATTATACAAGAAATAGGCATAAGCCTGCTTCCTACTTCGCCCGACGCGCCCACGTAATTGATACAACTGCGCAAGCCCGAATTTCTCAGCGTTATTAACAATCAATGTATTCGCGTTTGGAAGATCGATGCCGTTTTCAATAATCGTCGAACTAACCAACACATCGTATTCGCCGTCTTTAAACCCCATAATTCTTTTCTCCAACTCATCGCTATTCAATTTCCCGTGCGTAACAACAAACCTCGCTTCCGGAACAAGTGATTTAAGCTTACTCGCCATGTCGTCAATCGTTTGAACTCGGTTATGTAAAAAATAAATCTGCCCTTTCCTCTCAATCTCAAGCAAAATCGCATTCCTGATTAAGTTATAACTAAACCTACGAACCTCGGTAATAATCGGTAATCTCCCCGGAGGTGGCGTTGTAATTGTCGTGATATCGCGAAGACCATGAAGACTTATGTTTAAAGTTCTTGGAATAGGAGTTGCTGTAAGTGTCAAAATATCAACCTCTGTGCGAAGTGCTTTTAGTGACTCTTTTTGTTTAACGCCAAACCTTTGCTCCTCGTCTACAATCACTAGTCCAAGATTTTTAAACCCGATATCGGCCTGTAAAAGCCTATGCGTACCGATAACAATATCGACCGTACCGTCTTTCAATCCTTTTAATATTTTTTTCTGCTCGGCCTGCGAACGAAAACGACTTAACATTTCAATTCGCACATGGAACTCGTCCATTCTTTTCTTGAAACTCTTATAATGTTGATCTGTCAAAATTGTAATCGGTGAAATAAGCGCAACCTGCTTCCCTCCCAAAACGGCCTTAAACGCCGCCCTCATCGCAACCTCCGTTTTCCCAAACCCGACATCCCCGCAAACAAGCCTGTCCATGGGTTTATCTTTTTCCATATCGGAAAGGACATCCATGATTGCACGAAGCTGCCCCGGAGTTTCTTCATATGGAAAAGTTTTACTAAATTTCTCAAGCAAATCCTCGTCGCATTTAAAAGCAAAGCCTTTTGCATTCTCTCTGCGTGCGTATAACTCAAGAAGTTCTTTTGCGATTTTCTCGGTCTCTTTTTTTACCTTTTCCGTAATCGTATCCCATTCCGCAGAACCAAGTCTCGTAAGCCTTGGCGGCTGATCGGCGGCACCTATGAATTTACTAACCCTATCGGCCTGGTCTATCGGAACAAACAGTTTGTCGTTTTCGGCATAACCGATTTTTAAATACTCACGGGTAACTCCATCAACCGTCATTTTATAAAGTCCCATAAAAATACCAATGCCGTGATCGGTATGAACAATATAGTCGTTAACTTTAAGCCCGGTTAAGAAATCGGAAAAAACACGATACCTAGCATCATCGGCCTTCTTTTTCTCTTTAAGGTCGATCACTTCACGATCGGTAACTACAAAAACCTTAAGCCGTGGGTTTTGGAAGGCAATCGGGAAAACGTCGTCCTTTTTTAAATGCACGATATTGACTCGAAATCGCTCAAGACTGTCCTCAATAGTATTATACTTAACTGTTTTGTCGTCGAAAACCCCGGTATATTCATTGGCATTTTTTGTAAATAAAAGGATTTTCCAATCGGTCGCAATTTTTTCTTTTACATCAAGTATAAAATCAAGAATATTTTGGTACTTAAGAACCGACAAGTAATGAAGGTGGTGATGGTAACCGGACTCCTCCATGAAGGATGTAAAGTTTATGCGAAAAGCATGATGGTCGATACCGGCTATGGCGTTTTCATATTTAACCAAATCCTCGTCCGGGACTTCCACTTCGTCGTCCAAAATAACGGAACCTTTTCCGAAATATTCAAAAATCGAAGCAGTATTAAGCACGCACGAAACCGGATAAATCGAGACTTTTTCTAGTGTCTTTTTCTGCTCTTTTTTGTCCTGGTCGTAAGTCGAAATTTTTTCAATTTTATCAAAACCAATTTCAATATTTATGGGTTCGTCCAAATTAACGGGGAATAAAATAAGTGTGTCGCCCGATTTGCAATACTGCCCTTTGGAAATAAATTTGTCATCGAAAACCTCATATCCTATATCTATAAGTCTATTGAAAAATGTCACGTAGTCCATTTTCTCATCGCAAGAAATATTTAACTTGGCAGCCTCAATGTCATCAGGCTTGGGATACAGCCTTAAAATATCATCATAACTAATAACAAAAAAATTGCTTTTTTTAGAAAGGGCCTTTGACAAAAAGGCCACTGTTTTCACTTTATTCAACCTGTCAATTTCTTCATTTCTTGTTTCGTTTTTCTCGACCGAAAAACCTTCAACACCAAACCCTCCCCATGTT
>JBAYGX010000020.1:0-16197 GCA_041666465.1 Candidatus Altimarinota bacterium | reverse complement strand
CGGGTTTCTTTAACATAAGTTTTCTTTTAGAGAAATCGGGTAAAAAGATACTATGGGAAGCCGTTTTTCGCAAGAGATACTTTACTAGCCTGCTAGCTCCTAACCAACTAGCTCTTGCGCATCCCTCAAACTAAATATAAAATCCCCTAGCAAAGCTAATAATGATTTAAACCAAATTTATGTTAAAAAAAGGCAACAAAAGGAAAAGGGCTAAAAAACATGGCTTTCTCAAGAAAAGCAGAAGTGCCGGCGGAAGAAAAGTATTAAAAGCGCGAAGATCGCGAGGAAGAAAAAATCTCGTCCCAAAGACAAGGAAAAAATAATTTTCAAATACGCAAAGCCCTTTTTAAATGCGGCTAAAAAAATTTCTGATAGAATTTTATTAAAAGGGCAAATTCGTCTTTTAACATGCTGGCAAAAAAATTTCATCTATCGCGAAAAGACAATATAAAAGAGATTGTCACAAAAGGGACAGAACTAAGGTCGCCATATTTCATTATAAAAATGTGCCCGGCAGCTCAAGAACCAACAAAATTCGCAATAGTCGTAAGTGCAAAAATCTCGAAAAAAGCGGTGGAACGAAACAAATTAAGAAGACAAATTTACGAAATAATTCGACTCAATCTAAACGAGTTTTCACCATCCGACCCACGAAAAATAGTAATACTGACAAGAACTCGAACATTAAACATGACATACAAGACCCTGGAAACAGAATTAAAAAAACTTCTAACCAATAGCAATCGTACAAAATGAAAAAAAATCTCCTAATTTTCATCATAATACTTTTATCTTTAAGCCTACTCAACAAAGGGTGTGGCGGTAATTCCAACTTGGACACGACGCTAACTCAGGGAGACATCGGCATTGCAACAACAAAAACAGAATACGCTTACGGGAAAGAGGTTAAGTTTTATGTCCAAAACAATACAACAAGCGAAATCACAATACCGAACGACTGCCCTTCTGAATATCTGGATGTTTTTGAATATAAAACAAATGAATGGATACAGTTATCGGCAAAACATGACGAGATCGACTGCACGAATGTAACGGACATAAAAATAGCGGCGGGAGAGAAAACAACATTGAGTTACTCAAAATGGACATATACCCTGTTCGCGGAAATCGGGAAATATCAAATTAGATATACCGATTCAAACGGAATAACTTATTCCTCAAATGAATTTTCAATAACAGAACCAGGATTTCTAACGAATATATGGCGAGAAGCTTTTTATAAACCGCTTTATAACGGATTGATTTTCATAGTCGGGGTCATGCCGGGACACTCTCTTGCACTCGCGATAATACTATTGACCTTAATCATCAGAACAATCCTGCTAATCCCTTCTCAACACGCAATCAAATCACAGAAAAAACTTCAAGATATTCAACCGAAACTTGAAGAGATCAAACACAAATACGCAGGGAATCAGGAGAAAATTGCAATGGAAACAATGAGAGTTTGGCAAGAAAACAAAGTAAATCCTTTCGGAAGTTGCCTACCGTTGCTTGTTCAATTCCCAATATTAATCGCTCTTTTTTACACGATAAAAGATGGACTTAATCCTGACAAAATATTGTTACTCTACGGCTTTCAGAAAGATTTTTCCATTTCACTTATAAATACAAATTTCTTATGGCATTTCGATCTGACAAAAACAGATCTTTATTTCTTCCCTATAGCGGTTGGATTATTGCAATTCGTGCAAATGAAACTTTCAATGGCCAGAAAAGCGAAAAAACAAACCAAAGAAGTGACGAAAAAAGATGACAAAAAAGACTTGGCAAGCGACATGGAACAGGCAAATAAGATGATGATTTACATGATGCCGCTTATGATAGCATTCTTCACGGCATCGGTACCTACCGGCGTCGGCTTATATTGGGGCATTTCAACAACTTACGGAATAGTTCAACAAATGGTTGCCAATCGTGCTCCGGCAGCAAAAGACGAACCAACCGTCCGCGTCATAGAGAAATAGTTCATTTAGTCACCAAAGGCGACCTCTCCCCTCTTCCCCCTAGCTACTTACTACTTACTACTAACTACTAGTTATATGGAAAACGACATAAAAGACATAATAGCGGAAATACTCAAAGCGATGGATATTCCGGTCTCAAGCATTGATGTAACAATGGATGAAGACGAGAAAACATACAAAATAAACATAGGATCGGAAGATTCAAACCTGCTTATCGGCAAACACGGTGAAAACATGCAAGCACTTCAAGTAATAGCAAAACTCATAATCTACAAGAGGTTTGACGATAAAAAAGATTTCTCAATCGTTATCGATGTGGACAACTACAGAAAACGCCAAGAAGAAAGTGTAATTGAAATGGCCAACAGAAAAGCGGCTCAAGTAAGACAAACGGGGAATAGCCAATCGCTCCCACCAATGTCTCCTTACTTCCGAAGAATCGTTCACATGCACCTAATGCAACCTGAATTTGAAGATCTGACAACCGAAAGTCATGGAAACGGAGCGTTCAGACAGGTTATAATCAGTTTACAAAGCTAGGTCGCGACAATTAATAGAAAAACATGAAATCCAAATCAATTATAAGAATATTATTTTTCATTTTGATTTTTTCTTTTTTGGCACCGATAACACAAGCGGGAGTACTCCCCTTTTCCGACATTGAAGAGGGAACCAAATATTACGACGCAATAGCGGATCTTTACGAACAAGAAATCATAACCGGATATAGTGATAATACATTCAAGCCAAATCAAGAAGTAAATCGCGTCGAAGCGCTGAAAATCATAATGGAAAGTTCGGGAATTTCGACAGCGGAAACAACATCATCATCTTCAACATTCAGTGATATAAACGAAGATGAATGGTATGCGGAATATTTAAACACGGCGATAGAAAAAAATATAATTTCGGGGTACGAAGATGGTTCTTTCAAACCGGATAATTCCGTAAACTTGGCTGAATTTTTGAAAATTTTCATAAACGCAAATCAACTTATCGCAACCGCACCAACCGAAGAACAAACATTTTTCGCGGACACGGACAAGTCCGCTTGGTACGCTTCTTATATTAATTTCGCCGCAGAAAACGGCATGATTTATGCAGATGCAAACAACAATATAAATCCATCGAAAAATCTTACGCGCGCAGACTTGGCGTATATAATCTACAGATATAAAAATGCCGAATATTTTTCGGGCGAAGTGGAATTCGGGAAAGCAACTTATTACGCAGATATGTTCGAGGGAGACCACACGGCGAACGGTGAAGTTTTTGATCAAAACAAAATGACAGCGGCACATTTAACACTACCTTTCGGAACGATTGTACGAGTAACAAATCTAGCAAACGACAAAACTGTTGAAGTTACAATAAACGACAGAGGCCCTTATGCGGATGGATTCGTTCTGGATTTGTCGAAAGTCGCATTTCAGAAGCTGGGATATCTTAGCTCAGGAGTTTTTAATATCGAATATGAAATAATTTATCCGCAGGATGAATAAGTATTATTACGGACATCAAAAAACCAAATCGAATATACTAACAGAGAGTCGACCACGCCTGCTTTCCGAAGACATCCGTTCAACCTATTTCTTATTAATGGGAACTCTTTCCGTAATGCTAATCGTTTGCGTACTGGGTTACCTATATGTTTCAAGTCAAAAAGCCGCAAAAGGATATTTATTGAAAGAGCTGCAAAACAACTATGAAGAGTTAACGGCGGAAGCAAGAGACCTGGATACAAAACTATTGGATGCTCAATCCTTAACAAACCTTGCCGAAGAATCACAGATTGAAAATATGGAAGATCCAAGTGAAAACTTAAGTTTCATGGGAAACGAAAATGATTACGCGCTTAAAAATCCCTGAAGAACGGCAATATCATCTTTGTGTGTTTTGCCTTTGGTTTCCGGCGTTTCGAGGATAATCGGAATTGAATTTTTACATGCAAATTTAGCAATTTCCGCTAGAGCCTTCTCACCTATCTCTCCATCTCCCAAATTCGCATGACGATCAACTCGCGAACCGCGAACTTTCATCGCATCATTGAAATGTATGAGATCAAGATTTTTTAAATCTAAAATTCGATCAAATCCCTTAAACACCAACTCCGGTCGAGTCCAGTCATATCCCCATGCCCAAGAATGGCATGTGTCGAGGCAAAAACCGACTCTCTTATCCTTACCAAGTACCTCATAAATCTCAAAAAGCTCCTCAAAACTTCTCCCCATTTCAGTCCCCTGCCCGGCAGTATTTTCAAGAATGATTTTTGCATTAAGACCATCTGTTTCTTTAAGAACTTTTTTTAGATTTTTTATTAAAAAATTTATGGCCTCGGAATGCGATAATTCAAGCGATTTCCCGACATGCAAAACTACACCTTTTCCGCCAAGCATTTCGACCCCTTTCAGATCATCAACCAGAGATTGTAATGCCCACTCGGCACCCGGCTTCGCGAAATTAAGTAGGTAGGAACAATGCGCAACTGTAAATTTAAAATCTATTTTTCGAGCATAATCTTTAAACTCATTCGCCTCTTCTCGCGTAAGTTTCGTGACTGCTCGTCCACGCGGACTCTTCATAAAAATCTGCATGGCATTCGCGCCCAAAGAGGCATGAGCTTCCTTAAGCGCACCGACAAACCCACCAGAAATCGACATGTGAGCACCGAAAATAAGCGTCATGACAATTAATAACATTTACGATAAACTTTTTATACCATGGAAAATAAATTTATAAAAATCCTGGCACAACTTTACCCGCACCCGACTCCAACCCTCAAATGGACCTCCCCTTTCGAATGCCTGATTGCGGTAATTCTTTCCGCGCAATGCACAGATAAAAAAGTGAATCTTGTTACAAGCAATCTGTTTAAACAAGCAAACACACCGGAGAAAATTCGAACTCTCGGACAAAAAAAACTTGCACAAATAATCAAACCTTGCGGATTATTTAATACAAAATCTCGAAACATAATCGCGACATGCGAAATTTTAATTAAAAACTTCAACGGCAAAATTCCACAAACGCAATCGGAACTGGAAACTCTCCCGGGAGTCGGTCAAAAAACCGCACAAGTAATTCTCTCTCGGATCTGGAACAAGCCTGCCTTTCCGGTCGACACACACATACACAGAGTTGCAAACCGCCTAGGCATCTGCACGACAAAAACACCGGAACAAACCGAAAAATGCCTCAAGTCAAAAATACCGCAGCGATACTGGCACGACCTGCATCTACAAATGATTTTTCACGGAAGAGAAACTTGTAGGGCTAGGAAGCCGATCTGTAAGAAGTGCAAATTGAGAAATCTCTGCAAATACTACTTATCAAATTGAGCCAAAAAGCCCAAAAACATTTGCGCAGCAGAACGCAAAGGATAAAGAGATACATTGTTTTCGATTTCCATCATGAAATGTGAACACTTCAATCTCAAATACTTAATACATGGCTCTGAAGGTAATCGATCCCATGAATCTGTAAGACAACACACATGATCATCTTTATCCTTATCATCTCCAGGTTGATTACGCTTCCAGCCCCTATAGGCATTAAATTCTGTACGCCTGAAGGTTTCAAAAAGAAAAAATCTATAAAAATCATCGTGCCAATAAGCTATAACATTAACAAAATGTGCAAAATCAGAATTCATCAATAAATCTCCAAATTCCTTAAGTTTTTTTTCAAAATACGGCATTGAAACAGGACCTATTTTAACAGGGATACTCTCTCGATAATCATTTAGCCCCATAAAAAAGTTTAAAAAGCCGACTCACCGTAACACAAAACACCGGACGCGTCAATCGGGCGAGCTATCAACTTACGCGAAACAAAACATGCCTTCCTCTGCTATCTGTGTCTTGTGTCTTGCTCTCTTTCACTATGTCACTTCTGCAACTTCTTCCACTTCTTCATACTTCCCCATCACGGCCTGCACCTACTCAACATCCTCGGGAACGGAATCGTCTCTCTGATATGCTCAATCCCGCAAACGAAACGAACCATTCTTTCAAGCCCAAGTCCGAATCCACTATGAGGAACACCTCCATATTTACGCAAATCGAGATACCACTGATATTCCGGTCCTTTTAAACCTTCCTTCTCAACAGCCGCCTTCAAAACATCATAATTGTCCTCTCTTTGCGATCCACCGATTAACTCACCGGATCCTTCCGTCCCAATCATATCGTCATTCAACACCAATTCTGGATTTTCCGGATCAACCTTCATATAAAACGGCTTAATCGATTTTGGCCATTTGTGAATAAAAACCGGCACATCGCTATCGCGCGTCAGCGTCACTTCGTCATCATTTCCAAGATCTTCTCCGAATTTAATATCCGAACCTTTTTCGTTAAGAAATTTAATCGCCTCGGTATAAGTTAACCTCTTGAAAGGCGCTTTAATTTTTTTCAAAGGCTCTATATTTCTCTCAAGAATCTTCAACTCGCGCGCACATCTCTCAAGACATCTCTCAACTATAAAAACAACCATATTTTCCTGCATCTTGAGATTATCCTCATGCTCAACAAACGCAGCCTCGGCATCCATCATCCAGAACTCGGTAAGATGCCTCTTGGTCTTACTTTTCTCGGCACGAAAAACCGGACCGAAATCAAAAGCGCGCCCGACAGACATGACAGCCGCCTCAAGATACAATTGACCGGATTGTGAAAGATAAACCGTATCCTCGTCAAAATAATTTATCTCAAAAAGCGTCGTCGCCCCTTCACACGCATTTGGAGTAAGAATCGGAGTATCTATTTTGATAAAATTCTCCTGATGGAAATAGTCATAAATCGCGGAAATAATCGTATCGCGAATCCTCTGAATCGCCCACTGTTTACCGGACCTAAGCCACAAATGCCTGTTGTCGAGAAGAAAATCCGGTCCATGTTCTTTCTTGGCAATCGGATAATCCTCCGGCGGGATCTGAACAATCTCAATATCTGTAACCTGCAATTCAAAAACATCATCGAACTTCGGATGTTTGGTAACCGTACCTGTCACCTTGCAAGAAGATTCCATCTGCAACTTCTCAGCCTTAGCCATAACTTCGGCAGAAACCGCCGAGGCGGATACGACAGCTTGCGCAAATCCACTACCGTCACGGAGTTGAAGGAAAAAAATCTTGCCACTTCCTCGTTTGTTATACATCCATCCTTGGATAGTCACTTCTTTGCCAACAAAAGAAGCAAGTTTTGAGATACAAGTTACCATAAGCGTAAAATTAATTGATTACGCATGAGATAGTAACAAATAAGAGGAAGTCGTTCAAAGAATTATTATTTTACAACTTCTCCAGGTACCAATGGTTGGTACGCCAACAAAGGCTCTCCGGTCCTGTAATCAAGCGTCAAAGAATCAGGCAAACCTCGGAAACCAGGCTGTCCGGCAAACAATGAAGCTATATATGCCTGCTTAATAGATGTTGAAGCGTTGTGAGCTATGCCATGCTTAATACCAAATCCACGACCACTCAAAAGCAACAAAACTTCATCACAAGCTTTTGTAACATTCATACCCCAACCAGAATCAGCTTTCCCTGATTTACGCTTTATTCTTCCCATTCTTGCCATGATATCATTTATTATGTTCAGTTTTTTAAAATCCAGAGCTTCAATACGAGTGGGATTACTTGCTACCTCACGACGAGGTCCACCTACAGCACGAGCAACCCTATCGGCCGTACTGTCTATAACATCCGGAAGAGTTCCCGGTACTCCTCTCACAATACGACGCTTACCTTCTCTTTCGGGGACGACAGGAGCGCTAACTCCCTCTACCACAGAAGATTTCTCACTCGTTTTTTTCAAATCGATCAATGTATCTCTAACAAGATCAAGGGACTCGGAAGATCCCAAAATATCATCTCTCCAACCAGAATCCATTGCAGCCATACTCATAAAAAGATCAACCCCAGCATCAGGATGACTAGTGAAACCGGCCTGATCAAAGGATTTCAATTCATCTGCATACGAACCAGCTATAGAAGGGAGCCATCCGCGAGCAGCTACAATACCAGCCCTAATCTCTTCAACCTTTGCATCTTTTCCCTCGGCATTTTTTGCAACAGCCCTATTATGCAAATCGCCAACAAGTCTCTTAACGGCTCCAATAACCAAACCTTCGGTTCTAAAAGAATTGGTTCTCAACTCCCTATCAATAGCCGCTGAAGACATCACAAACTCAAACCCTTCCCCGGCATCTGAACCCAGTCGTTCTTCTGTAAGCAACATCAACCCTTTTTGATATTCACCAGCCAACCGATCCCTATCGACCTCAGTCACGGCATCCAACTGCCCAACAATCACCTGCATTTTTTCAGCTTTTTCTCTCGCCGCCTTTATATTTCTGGCCCTCTGCAACAAATCGCGAAAAAACTCTCTAACATCCACATTGGAGGTGTCGGTAAAACCAATAAGCGCTTCCGACACATCAGCCTCTTTTACAAAAGAGAAACAATCCTCAATTTGATTAGACCCCTCTGCAATATCTATCAACCTCTCTTCATGCAAACCAGCCAATACTTCTCTATCATCATCAGACACAGCTCCTAGCTGGTCACGAACGGCATTCGCTTTACCCTCAAGTTTTTTTTCATTCTCAATCGCATCAACAGTTCCAACCAAAAGATCAACACAAACTTCAACATTCCGCACTCCGGACAAGGACAAATCCGTAACATCTCCAAGAGGGAAATTAAACCATCCGGCTAACTTTCTAACAGCGTCAACTCTATCTGCATCACCACCAGTAGTATCAAATCCAATAATTTCATCCGGATGCTCACTCGCAACTCTCCTCAATTGAGCATCGGGGATTTCTGAACCAAAAAATCCAGACAACGCATCAATAATCTTTACCTCAGCGCTTAAAACTCTTAACTCAACCATTAACCTTCCAACAACCTCTGAAACTCGAGGATCATCAATGACAACTGAATCACCAGTGTATCCAAGACCTCGCAAGGTGAAATCCACAGCATCCACACGATAACCTTCATTACACTCAAACATACTAGAATCAAATAACGCAAGAACAGCTCCATTAGCTCTCGCATATCCAACTTTATCTAAATCTCCGGCCAAAAAACCAAGAATACCACTGACCACCTCTTCTCTCTCTCTATCCAAAACCACTTTAGCAACACCTGCACATCTCACCAAAATCGGAGTAACTTTTGCAACAAAAGAATCATCGCAAGTCCATACATCGGGATTATAACCTCCGGCCTGCAAAAGAATTTCAAGACATGGAGACTGATGAACATCTTCCGGTGAGTCAAGGACAACAGCCGCAAAATCAATTTCATGACCTTCAATAACAACAATCAATTCTTCATCAGAAAGACCATTAACATTATCCAATGCCACAAACATCAATCTCTGCTGCTCTTGCTGCGCAGCAAGAGCAACTTCTTCTCGCGCCGCTTGCGCTTTTACAGCTTCATCTAAAATAAAATCCCTAACGGCAACATTAATATCAACAAAAATCAAACCTTCAATCTCAGCTCTCGCTTTCGTATCGATTGGAGTCGGAATATCGGCAGTATAACCAACCATCTTACAAAAAGAAACCAACCCCTCGTCTCTTATTCCTCCGACAGGTATTTTCTGCAAAAGGATAGCCTTATCAAAAAAACCATGACCAACTGCCAATCTCGCAACAACATCAGCATTTTTTGGAACACCGGCAAGAAAAGCAATCACAGGTCTGAAAGCTTCATAAGTCGGCGCTTCGGGAGCTTTGGGAGCTGGCTTCGCAGTGGTCGCTAGCGTCGTAGTAGCGGGCTTCGCAACAGTAGCTAGCGTAGTAGCGGCAGAAGCAGCACCACTAACTTTACTAGCCTCTCTCGCGAGAGGAGCGGCATCAACATCAATCGGCTTACCACCAGCCATTAATCGACTAGATGTAACTCCCGGAGAAACCGTAATAGGAGGCCGAATCCCTGGATTACGAGTTTTAGACATAACACTTTGAGGATCACCGTGAGCACCTTCTCCAGGATGACACATATTTTTTAAATTAAAATTTTAAAATAGAATTCATTATATATATACAAGTGTTGCCACGACAATAATACAAACTTGACAAGCCTAGTCCAAAAAGGTCTTTTGCACTATTTGTAGTATATCTGACACGCATTTTTTTAATTACTTTATATTCAAAAGGGCTTTAACCTCTTCAACATCCGGGCTTGAGCATCCTAATCGAAATAACTCTCTAACTTCACTATCAGGAGAATCTACAAAAACCATAAACTCTCCGGCCTCATACCGATAACCTGCACCTACAAGCAAACCTGCCTGATAAGGCTTTATTTTCTCTTTTGCGATATCCAAAATGTCATTAATTCGATTAAACAAATCGTCTCCCTGTGCATAAACAGCCGTACAAACACCAACACAAATCATATGATGAGCAAATGCTTCAACATTTTGCAAATCACCACCGATCCAAGGACCATCCAATATAAAATCAGCACCACCACCACAAGCACTTTGCATTTTTTTCATTTTGGCAAAAAGCGCTCTTTTATCAAGACTATCCAACCCTTCAACGGAACTGCCGAGAGTTGTAACATCAACACCCTTATATGAATGTAATAATCCTTTCATCCCATTCATAAACCACCGAGCGACACCTCTCAAAGGACCATCTTTCTGATGATGAACCATAAGAGTATGTACCAATTGGAAAATATCAACATTATCAATATCAATATTGCTAATCACATCAGTTCTGTCGGCAGGACTTTCGGAAGAGAATGTTTGGAAAGGGAACCTAAACGCATGAGCGCCACCTGACTGCAATGCAATTCTTCCAAGACTTGAATTGTAACCGGCAGTGCTAAAAGAGTGTGCATTAATAGGCAAGTACCTCTTTGTTGCAAGTAATAAGGAAGTAACCAGATATCCAGCATGCATATTGTCAAGTTCATATGGACCTGTTAACTGGAATTCCGCGTTCCGTTCTTCAGAAGAAAGCAATTCCAACAAGCCAAGCCATTGTAAAATAACTTTAAGCTCACCGGCACTTGGGAAAGGATTACAAACAAGACAACTATCATCATTATCCAACTTAAATCCACCACTATTGGAAAATCCTGGCATACAAGATACTCTATGAACGAATTCCGGACTAAATTTATGCCCTTTGTAAAGATGTAGCTTCATGGCAACGGACAGAAGACCAACCGATTGCACTCTTTTCTGCCTGATAGCATCAAGCAACAATGGGACATGGCTCTCTCTATCTTGGTAGAATTCTTCAACCAAACTTGATAACCCAGAAACACTTAACAAATCACCTTGAAAACCAACCCTTTCCAAAGACAATCTTGGATCAACCAATGCGGTAACAAGCGCATCAACACCACCTCCGGAAATAGCGGGAACAATCAATCCATCTCGACCGGAACAAATCATACGCCGTGCCGCAAAAACACTAGAGGCAACATTAGCCAAAATCCCAGCTGAAATTCTTGCATTTTGCCCGGAATCACTTGTGGATAAACTAATGCCACCACCATGCACCAAAGAATGACTACCTCCTCCGGTAAACATAAATGTGGCAAGAGTAGCAGGCATCTTTCTTCTTAATTCAGAGGTATCAAAACCATATCTATTCATTGCACTAAAATAAGCTTGCACAAAAAGAGCCCCTTGCCCACCATTAGCAGCTAGAGCAACAAACCTAATCGGATCAATGGCGACAGAAAGTCCTTGCAAAAGAGCTTTTGGATCCGATCCAATAGTTGCAACCCTTTGAAGACTGAAATCCAAATCAACACTCCCATTTAAACATCCATTAACAAAGTCTGAATTGAATTTTATGCTGGAAAGAGTAGCAACAAGATTTCTATTTAATCGTGTTGTAAATACAGTTCTTGGTATACCAAATGATTCAAACACGGAAATACAATGACCAAAATCAAATTTACCACCGAGTAAAAATTGAGATGCAATACTATTATTACCGGCTATGGCATCTACAAAAGATTTCGGATCACCTCCAACCGCAACAAGCCTACCAAGACTATTCTGCAAAAAATCTCCATCCAAACACCTACGCGATAAATCAAAGTTGGATTGCAAACCTGTAACAATAGAAACAATGGTTTTCCTTAATCGCCCTAAAAAGTTATCTCTTGGCACACCGAATGATTCAAACACGGAAATACAATGAGTATAATCAAATTTTCCATAAAACAAATAAGCAGATGCAATATGATAATCGTTAGTTATAGCACCAACGAAAGGTGAAATATCTAACCCCAAACTACGGGTCCTGGAAAGACTAACGCTAAGATCCACTTCACCTTTTACAAACCCTCCGGCAAAGCGACTATAGAAGCCCTTATCTGCAACTGCAACCATTGCTCTACTTTTTACACATGCATCAAATTCTGCTTTTGAAATCCCGTATACTGCAAAAACATCAGAACACGCCTCCAAATCGAATTTACCAAACAAAAAAGCTGTCATTACTTGTTCATTAGAACTTATTGCATCAGCAAAAGGTTTAAGATCAATGTGAAAAGTATTAAGTCTATGCAAACTTACCCCCAAATCAACTTTCCCTTGAGAAAACTCTCTAGCAAAATTATCTGGGAATACCGAATTGGAAGCAGCAGCTAAAATGTGTTGGCAAAAAGGAAGCAAAAACGCTTCTCTCGAAATACCAAACTTGCCAAACATAGCAATGCACTCATTAAAATTAAATTTATCCGCACCAAACAAGAAATCTTCAATAAGACGACTGTTGTAACCACTTAAATGATCTGCCAAAGCACGAACAACCATCGCAGGCGAGAGTGAACAACCTTCCGGAAGAGCAGCCGCAAAAGCTTCAACACCGGAGAAATCATCTTTAGAACACATCGGTGCCAAATGCATATAAGCCAATACACCAGCAATATGAGAAGAATATTTCGGCCCAATCGCACTCAAAACAGCACCGAATTTCGGCGAACCGGACTTGTAGAAACCCATTAAACTATGAGTTCTATCTCCTCCACCGCTATTAGGATTAGTAAGCTCCCAAATACATCCAAACTCTTCTTTTCGACTATCCAAAACATCTAAGATTCGTTGAACAGACTCTTCCGTCCCATCAAAAACAACACCCGAGCATCCTGCAAAAATCGGAGCATAATCGACATCACCTTCGGGGAGCCCCCTCCATTCAGACCTAGCCAGTTTAAGAGCCTTCCCATCAGAAAGAAGCGTATCAACAACTCCATCTTGAAAAGGAGTAGCTACAACCTTAAGACGACAAAGTGCAACCAAATGTTCCAAAAATCGCTTATCAATTCTCAATACATCGTGATCAGATCGATCTATTTGATATTTTTCAAACTTACCGGTTTTAAGATGACCTCTGCATGACATTTTTAACTGATCCGAAGAAACGGCACCAACAGCCTCCAATTCAGACATCAACTTATAACGACTACCAAACTGTTCAAGTCTGCCCATCATGCGACAAGCAGCATCCTCATTTTCATCCAACCATCGACTATTAGGATCCTTACCTGCCCTGCTATAACTAACTATCCTCATAATTTTCTCAACTTCTTGACTCGTGACAATCCCTCCACGAGCGGCAGAAAGCAAAGATCCAAAAACATGTTTGACAATAAACGCACATTCACCGGCTTTACGATCCGGGTCACTATAACTGGCTCCCCAACTTCGAGAAGATGCGAACCTTGAATATGAACCTTTGAAACTACTCTCACCGGACTCAAGAATTCTCGAAATAGCTTCCGGCAACCCCTCCATCAAAGGATGACAATCCCGCGCCAGAGAGCCATAGAAAACCCTCAAAACCATATCGGCATTGGAATCACCAACTCTCTTTGCCATCAACTCATATATTTCCAACATCTCAAGCGGAGACAAGTCCAACCTGGAATCCGCAGGAACAACACTCGTAGAACGCAACGATAACAAACGAGGTCGCGGATTATCACACGAATCCATCGCTTCACGACAAGGGACCGAACTACGATGATACCCGCGAAAATACAAAGGACCAAGTGCTCCAAAGAAACCTGCAACAGAGGGATCGGAACAACCATTTTCTCCACCTACACTTGTTAAATATTCAGCCATTCCGGGGAAATTTATTCCGTGATCAGATCCTCGCAACCTGGCCCCCACAAAACTTTCAGGCTTTTGCTTTTCTATAAACGACCACAATCCATCCAGTAATTCAGCTCCTCTATCAAAAGGAACCATTGACTCAGCCAATGCAAAAATTGCGCTACCACGATCTTCATTTCCAATCGCAAAACTTCTTGCAACCCTCCCGGCAAAAGATGCAGTAGCATCGGCATGCCGAGAAAACCCATCAGTCGGATCTTCACCAACCCTTCTTAAAAAAGAAGGACTTGCGGATTTATATAACCTTACGGTTTCGGGAGTTGCAAACCTACCGCAAGAAGCGAGATTGATAATTAAATCTATTCCTTGATCACAAACACCAACCTTAAGTTCATTACCGACAACCGAAACACCATCAACATCTTCATCAAAAAATTCTTTAACCAAATCAAAATTTTCACGAAACCACCAAGGCTTTTGCTCACCGGCAGAATAAGGCATTTTGCCTTTACCACAATCAACTTCAACCTTCCCTGAATAGATATAATAAACTATACATAAAGCTTTATTAAGAGGTCTTGTAACCCCTTTTGCGCAAAAAGCCCTATAAAAAGCGCTTAACCTATCAACATGCAACCCGTTTTCAACAAAAGTATCAAACGCTCTCAAGAAGGGGAAAACATCCTTGGAAGGGACAATACAATCCGGTTCATTCTCTTGGAGCTCTTTCCCGACACAAATGGCTTCTCTATTTTCAAGCAGAAATACCGTAAGTTCCGGCGACAAGGCACGACCAAGTCGAGTTTTCACCCCATCAATATAAACTCGCTCATCTTTACCATATTCGAACTCTCTTGGTTCCGCTAAATCACTCGAATCTGCATTGAAAGTTCTATGAGCCATCTCGCAAATAACATCTTCAAGCTCCCAAGGTTCAGCTCCAACAAAAAGACATGCGTGATAACCCATTCCCCATAAAATCTGAAGTCTTTTCGCAGACCACGACACCGGATCCCCTTCCGGCACATCATGTTGCGACAAATAAGGAGCAACCAAATCATACCAAACCGCTCTGCTAAACCTACTTTCACCAGAACCACCATTTTCAATCGCAACAGCAATATCATCATTATCCGGAGCCAAGCCTCTTCTTATCCCTAATCGAACTCTTAATTTACCACCATCATTTTCAATAGAACCTTTCCTTCTTGGATCGGGTCTTTTCGGCAATTCAGGCCAAACCCTTTTCTTACGAGGATGCGCCTTGTTATATACCTCAAAAGCTTGATCAGAATACGCACCCAAACGATTAGAAGGTCTAGTCTCACTATAAGCAAGAGAGTCATCATATTGCCAATAATGCCACCAACCGGGAAAGTTAAGCACATTATGAACAGGACATGCCATAGGAATCCCGCGCAAATATGCCTGTCCCCGAGCAACATCATGACCAAAACCATGAGAAGTAGGTCTACCGATTCTAATATTTGGCAATTCTTTAAAAGGCAAAACATCTCGTGGCAAACCCTCGGAACAACTCGAATACCCTGGCATATCAGCTGGTAACACTTTTCCACCCCAGGAAGGCCAAGGCTTATCACGAGACACGCTCACAGTTCTTCTTGCGATAGCCTCATCAAGAAAAGATGACATATCAACACCACCCATTGCCTTTGTCGCCAAAACCAAACGAGTTTCAAGAAACAAATCATCATCAAAAAGCTCCCTTTCTCTTGTCTTAAGAGCAACTTCAACTGCAGGCTCATCTGTTAATGCTTCAACTGCAGGCATAAAAACCATCAACTTAAAAAATAAGTCAGAATTCTAGCAAAATACGGGAGAAAGTCAACTGTAAAACAAAAAACAAACCGGTCAAATCCAGCAGATGCGAAATGGGGATATGAAAAGGTCGCTCCTCCATCGAGAAACGACCTTTTAAAATTCTGATTTTTTCTCTTTCTTTCTCTTATCCCCTCTTTACTAGTTTCTTAACTATCTTAACTAGCTTAACTGGGTCCTCTTTTTCTTTTCTTCACTAGCATCTTAACTATCTTTACTAGCCTACTAGGTCCTCTCTTTTCTTCTCTTCACTAGCT
>JBAYGX010000019.1:0-16724 GCA_041666465.1 Candidatus Altimarinota bacterium | reverse complement strand
CTTGATTCTTTGCGTGGATCTTGGAACAGACGTACTCCCGGCAATTGCTCTCGGGGTAGATAAGGCAGATCCGGACATAATGGAATCTCCACCAAGAAATCCGAAAGAAAGAATTTTAAACAAAAAATTTATAATACATTTCGTTTATCTTGGCATATTCATAGGAAGCATCGTTACTTTTTATTTTTACTTAACACTCAATTCGTACGGAGGTGAAACAAGTTATTTAAAAGCATCAACATCTGCGTTTGTGTTATTGGTATTCATCCAGATGTGGAATGCGATAAATTCACGCAGCTTCTCACACTCGATATTTAAAATAGGTTTTTTCAAAAACCCTCACTTAATCGGCGCAATCGCAATATCTATAATCGTAGTGTTTGCAATGGTGCAAATACCTTTTTTGCAAAAAGCGCTTGGAACAACAGGGTTAAACACGCTCGAATGGCTAATGGTAATCGGAGCATCATCACTTGTATTTGTATTGGAAGAACTAAGGAAGATTTTATTTAAAGGAAAATTCACATGATATGTCGGGATGATCGCCCTCGGCGATGTTACCCTATAAAACATTATTCCGTGCAACAAACAACAGAAAAAAAAGAACCGGTCTATCTTAGGATAAAAGTCACTCCAAAAAGCGCAAAAACAGAAATAACAAACACGCTTGATGATGGAACAATAAAAATTCGTGTTGCAGCACCTCCGGAAAAAGGCAAAGCGAATAAAGAACTTATAAAATTCCTGAGCGCACATTACAATGTACCAAAAGATGCAATTTCAATAATAAGTGGCAAGTCAGATCATTTAAAGCTAATCAAAATCAATGCAGTATAAAAAAGTGAGTAAAAAAGGCTTGAGCACGCGTAGTATTTCCGAACCTACGGGTCTCGTGGGTCCCGAGGGAGGAAATACGAGCCTAAGCGAAAGCCTTTTTTATGAACAACAGCTCGGAAGGGGATATCCCAAGGGGAAACCAGCTGTTTCCCCTTGGGCCAAGCCTAAGAAATCTTTAGGACAAAACTTCTTAAATAATGAAGAAACTCTCGCGAAAATAATCACAGCGGCGGATTTGTCAATTACCGACCAGGTGGTCGAAATCGGACCCGGGCATGGGGTTCTTACAGCAGAACTGATTAAAAACGCCGGAAAAGTAACATCCGTAGAACTTGATTCCGAACTAATACCAGAACTTAAAGAAAAATTCAAATACGCCAAGAATTTTCAATTAATGAATCAAAACGCGCTTGAATTCATACCACCAAAAACACCTTATAAATTAGTGGCGAATATCCCCTATTACATCACCTCCCCTATCATTAATCATTTCTTGCGAGAACAACTGCCGGAATCACGACCTACGGTAGTGGTAATATTGGTACAAAAAGAGGTCGCGGAAAAGATTTGCGCACGAAATGGAAGCTTAAGCATACTGGCAATACAGGCACATCTTTTCGGAACTCCGGGAATAATCGCAACAGTCCCGCGATCTCATTTCACACCGGCACCGAAAGTAGATTCGGCAATTATAAAAATAACTATCAATAAACCGATAATAGAAGATGCTGAAATTAAAAAACTTTTCACAATTATAAATGTCGGGTTTTCACACAAACGCAAAAAACTGATAAGCAATCTTACTCAACTGGCAAATATGACAAAAGAAAAACTATCAGAAATCTTCCGTAAATTGGGATTGGATGAAAACATAAGAGCGGAGAGGCTAACAATAAACGATTGGATAAAATTATCAGAATATGTCACCTAAACCACCGGACAAAAAAGGCGAATTATTACAATTCCCGACACCAAAAGGATTCTCACTCGCGGAAGTAGTGGCGCGTTCGCAAACCTTGCAAGAAATTGAAGCACGCTATCGGTATTTCGCGAGAAACGGAGAAACAACAGAATCTACGGAAGGATCTGATTCAGACGCTCGCCTAATCAGGATAGCTCTCGTATTAACAAGAGAAATACAATCTCCGGACGAAGAACAATTGGCAAGAGAAATACTTACCGGATTAATACAGGGAGGATTACCACACCAACCGATAAATCTACGGGAGATAATAGAAATATGCGTAATGAGAGCACAGGCAATAGCGACGGTCGATGAAGACTATGAGCTGGCAGTAAAACTTATAGCCATTTTGCTAAATGTAAGGCGGGATATAATAGAAAATCCGCCGGAAGAAAGTCGAGAGCTGGAACAAAAAATCAGAGAATTATTCAATATAGAGCCAAATCCTACCCGATAAATTCCAAACATCGCATCACCGCTTCCTTAAAAGTTGTCCGTAATTCTAAAGGAGGCGCACTTATAAACTTTATCAACATCCTCGATGAATCATAACCATGACCAGGTGATCTTTGTCGAAAATTCGAGTCGCAAATAACCAATAAGGCAACTCGACCGGAAACTGTTTCTTGAACAATATTAACAACCTGCTGCTTGCAATATGCATACATATCCTGATCGTAAATCAACAGATGAGCAGGAAACTTTTCGCGACTTTCTCCACCCTGTAATTCAATAAAGCCCGCCAAAGAACCACCTACCTTATGTATGTTGAAATTCGAGGGAAAACCAAGTTCATTTAATGCATCACTTATAAGTTCTCTCAATCCATCATCCTCAACTCCGATTAAAACATTTGTTTCTCGATTAAAGGGAGACATCGTCAACGATTAAGGCTTGTTTAAGCCAAAATACTACAGCAATACAGCGAATAATTCAAGCGAATAGTAGAGAAAATGTGCCTCAAGATTCCAACATGATTATTACGAAAAAAGTTCGTACAACAACCACATTCGGGCCAGTCCAAATCTGTTAAGTTTACAATCGATTGTTGCTTTAAATCACAGTGCATTTATGTAAAGACGAGCATGCTCAACCTGCTATAGCCAAACCATGCTGAATTTTGCAGAAATCGACAAACCTGTTTCCCCATTGATCCCAAATCATGCCATCAGCAAATCCCCACCCCCTTCAAATCCTCCTTCATATCCTCGCAAGCCTCTCTCGCGGCATCGGCATAACCATCAGCCCCGTATTTCTCCTTATCCTCATAAGCAAAAATTATTCCCCTACTTGAATTCACAATTGCACCAAGACCATCTTTATTGAAACAAGGTTTAACATCCGCCGCTCCCCCACCCTGCGCTCCATATCCGGGCACCAAGAAAATCGCCTGTGGCATCATTTTACGCAAAACACCGGCCTGCTCGGGATAAGTCGCACCAACCACGGCTCCAACCGAAGAATATCCGCTCTCGCCTATCTCGTCAGCCCCCCAAGACTCGACATAATGAGCCATCAATTCATAAACCCTCATATGCTCATTCTCGGCAAAATCCTTAGGAACTTTTTCGCCAAAAATATCCTGATCCTGAAGCTCGCCGGAAGATCTATTGGAAGTTTTTACCAAAACGAAAATCCCCTTTCCATGTTTCTTACAATCTTCAATAAACGGCTTAACGCCATCATATCCAAGATAAGGCGTGACCGTTAAAGCATCCGCATCCAAACCCTTCACCTTGGTACCAAACATCTCAACATCGCCCAAAAAAGCCTTCGAATAACCTTCGGCCGTCGAACCGATATCATTCCTTTTGGCATCGGCAATTACAATTAACCCTTTCGATTGCGCATATTTACAAGTCTCCTCAAACGCCCAAACGCCCTGAAAGCCATATTGTTCATAAAAAGCTATCTGCGGCTTAACGACAGGGACGATATCCGCAACCGCATCAATTATTCCTTTATTAAACTCGAAAAAACATTCGGCAGCAGCCTCTTTCGTCATGCCTTTCTTGTCTGTAATTTTCTTAACAATACTACCTGGAATCTGTTCAAGCCTTGGATCAAGACCGACACAAATGGGATTACCTTTTTTCTGAACTGCGGATATAAGTCGATCTGCGAAATTTTTCATATAAAATTTATTAAATCAGAACAAAGTATATACCAAGATGTTTTTTCATAAAAACAATTCACAGATTACATCAAAGATTGCCGAAAAATAAATAAATAGTACCATTAAAATAACAAATAACACTCTTGTTTATGCAAGCAATCTCAAGCCCAGGAACAAATACGGACAACCCGCCAGAAGACACAGCCCCTCTAGCCGGGGATCTTGATACCTTAACCGCAAGAGAAATAGAAACACAACTAGGTCTAAAATACGGACCATATGGTATTATTTGGAACCACGATGAAGTCATTATTGAAGATCCGATTAGACAAGCACCTCCTCCATGGTCAACAGACGAACTTGGGAATTACGTCATGATGAAAATTAAAACACGCCCCATAAGAATAGAGGTAGCTAAATCTGACGGATACACTCTTGAAAGATTGAGAGAATGGCCACTAAAATGCTCAAAAATAATTGAACAAATCGAAGCGTGGCGAACATCGCACCCTCTTGCACAACAATAACGCTCTTTAGTTAATACCCGCCTTTACCGCCCACTCTGCCGGATTCGCTTTAAACTCCTGTATCACTGCAACCTTATCCGCAGGAATATCTCCTCTTTCGGAAGCAAAACCAATCAAATCCGTAAAACCGGTCAAATTAGTTAAATTTACATTGCCTTCCTTGAACGCAACCGCCGCCTTTGGCATCTCCCAACTTACAATCGCAAAAATATCCGTAACCTCGCATTTACCCTCTCTTCTAACAACCTCGGCAACTTTTACACTACTCCCACCTGTAGAAATCAAATCTTCAACAATCAAAACACGGCTACCTTCTTTAAGATCACCCTCAATCTGTTTACCTGCACCATGCGCTTTCGGTTCCGGTCTAATATAAATCATAGGTTTCTTAAGTTCATAAGCCAAAAAAGCCGCCCAAGGAATTGCCGCCGTAGCAGTACCTCCAATATAATCCGGCTCCTTTATCTCACCTTTGGAAATCTTCTCGGCAAGAACCTCTTTAAAAGCCTTAATAACAGTCTCACGACCAGCAACATGAGAAATCATCATTCTGTTGTCGCAATAAACGGGAGATTTGATACCTGAAACCCATGTGAACGGAGGATCGATACGAACTTTCACCGCGCCAATATCGAGAAGCGCAGTTGCAACACTTTTTGAGATGTTTTCCATATAAATAAGTTAAATTTTATTCAACTGGGAACAGTATCTCATTTTCTTTATAAACCTCAAGATAATCAAGAGAAATATGTTGATCAAATTCCAATGCCATTTTTACCAAATCGCTACCTCCTGGGCACCCCATACCTTTTTCACTTAAATAAATTACAACTTTATCAGCCTCCGACTTAACAGAGTCAACTTCCAAGTCGGTACAAGTATTTATCGGAACAGTAATGAAAACAATATTCATAGCGGAAGAAAGTGTAACCGGATTCTTATCAACCTCCTCGCGCTGAATCATACATTCGGGTTCCCACAAACTGCATATAGATTCGGTGCTTTGACTCACGACAGGGATTTGACCACCACAGCCGGAAACAATCATTAGAAATAAGATTATTCCGAATTTTTTAGATATATTTTTCATAAAAACTACCAGTTGTAAGTTATTAATTCATTCCTCAACCCATTCCATATCGAGAATTTTATAATAATATCCTTGAGAAGCATGATCAACCAATGACATAGAAGCAAAAGGGAAATTTCCATACAAATTATCATCACTTTCAAAAGCAGTTCCGCTTAAAGTAACACGAATCCATTTATCATCATCGAAAGTTACCCCATCCAATCCAT
The DNA here is from genome assembly GCA_041666465.1 of Candidatus Altimarinota bacterium. Taxonomy (GTDB): domain Bacteria; phylum Patescibacteriota; class Gracilibacteria; order UBA1369; family UBA12470; genus XYC2-FULL-41-22. The sequence continues at coordinate 10,981 of JBAYGX010000019.1, read as the reverse complement.
CCCAAATATCAAATTCCGAATCTTCGAATACATACAATGTCGACACATCAACAAAAGACTCTTCGACATCACCACTCACAAGAACGCTACCACCATAAGAATGTAAAAGACGATATCCATTATTTACAGGATCGGAATAATCAAACGGAACATCCAAAACAAAATTCTCATCAAAAGACAAAAACTCTTTTTCATAATCGACAACAAGCGACTCTAGAGACTCAATGTAGTCAGATTCTGTCACGGAATAAGCTGAAGCCAAAGATTCATCGTAAGAATATGAAGTCATAGCCTCATTGAAAAAATCCAAATACTCATAAGCATAAGTTTCATAACCCGAAAGCCAATCAAATAGAGCTTCTTGTTGTAACGAATTTTCACTCTGCAAATCATATAAATCATCAAAATTCGCCAGGAAAACGACAGCTTGGTCGTAAGAGTCTTGCATCTGGGCAACATCACCAGAATCAAGAACCCCATTGCCAAGAAAACCGGAAAGGTCATAAAACTCACTGTGTAAATCATAAACCGAATCAGTAATTAGACTGCTGAAAACAAAAACTGACAACAAGGATTCACCCGGAAAAACAAATTCAGAACTACCATTCAAGAGTGAAACCAAAACAGAATTATCATCATCCCAAGTAACACTATATCCGCATAAAGTATAATATATATCCGTTAAGTCAGACGGGACATTATAATCAAAAACACAAAACGGACTACTTTCAAAGACCGAACTTACCGGAATGCCAAAGAAATAGCTGTAATCAATCCCGCCTTCTCCATCTATATAATAAAAAAGATCGAGATAAGTGGGTTGAATCGTTGGATACATCAAGTACCATGTCGAATACCAACTGTTATTATAACCGGATGGATTTTCTATATATATTCTCAAGTCATCAATGTCAAAATCGCCGATATAAACATTCTGTAAATTTAAACCGAAATAAGGATCTTCAATTGTTAAAACACCATCTTCCACTTCTGAAACAGTAGCGCCATAAATACTCTCATATTCATCAATTGTTATAAGCGGATCGTAAAGGACGATTCCCCCATCTCCGTCCTCCAAAACAACTCGAAGCCTATAAATCAATTCGAGAGCATCCTTCCTTGTCATTTTTGAATCCAAATCGGAATCAAAACCAACAGAATCACCATTAAAAGAATATTTCAAATATCCACCATCGCTTTGATAAATGATATTCGTATCCAAAAAGACATTTGAATAAGAATCATACCAATTATAACCGGCATATTCTTCACCCGGAGTACCATATTGCGACTCCAAAATCATTTTCATCGCCTCGGCGACAAGAACAATGTAACCAGGCTTGTAACTTCCATCTTCATACCCGCTTACCCATCCTTGGATTTGAGCATAGCGAACATATTTAACATACCAAGCATTCATATCCAAATCCCAAAAATAATCATCAGTACCGTTAACGGCATCATAATTTGCAACATAAACCTCAACATATTCATCATCCACGCCGGTGGATAAGACCAAAACTTTCGCCAACTCCGCACGATTAATTTCATCTAAGGTACCAAAAGTACCATCAGCATATCCATCGAAAATGCCCCATTCTTTCATCCAATACGCCGCCTCAAAATGATCCGAATAAAGATAACGTGCATCGTAACTCAAATCACCATTGGCATCATACTGATCATATGGCAGCTCTCCTGCCAAAACCACTTGCGAAAAACTCAAACACGCCAAGAAAACACCAAACGAAAGGAATTTTCTTATGTCCATTTTTATTTTAATTAAAATTTTATTAGCAAATAAATATCTGGTCTTAAATCACGGGGAAAACTTGCCTTACTTCATCATAAGCTTCCTTGTAAACCTCAAGTCGATCAAGCGAAACAGCCTCGCTCAATTCCAATTCGATTTTCGTTAAATCACTTCCGCCATCGCATGTCATCCCATCTGCAAACAAATTAATCACCACGATACCATCATCTTTTTCTATGGAATCAACTTCCAACCTGGTACAGACATCTTGCGGTACAGTTATCGTCACAATATTGTTATTACCGGACAAAACAACCGGATTCTTATCCACCTCCTCTCGCTGAATCATACATTCTGGTTCCCACAAACTGCATACGAATTCGGTACTTTCACTTACAACCGAAATTTCATCACCCGATTTATCACTACAACCGGTAAAAATCAGTAGAAATAAAATTATCCCGAGTTTTTTAGATATATTTTTCATAAAAACTACTGGTTACCAGCTCACCTTCATCCCCACATTATCCCTATGCCATTTCGCCAAACCGTCAATTTTTCTCGCCATTTCCCCGCTCATAACAGGTCCTTTTTTGCAAACCGGAACACCCAAACCATCAACACAACAATTTCCACAAACACCGGATCCACACTTCATATATCTCTCAATTGAAACCTCAATCGGAACACCGGCTTTCTCGCAAATATCCATGGCTCCTTTCATCATAATTTCAGGACCACAAGTCATAACCATATCTATTCCGCCTGCGGCAATTAATTCCTGCAAAATAACCGTATTGTAACCTTTCCGCCCCATGCTTCCATCATCAGTTGCAATATGTAGCTTAACACCTTCCATCTTCTCAATCCTATCTGTATATAAAAGCAAATCCTTATTTCGCGCACCAACAATGAACTCAACCTTACATCCGTTTTTAACCGCTTCATGCGCCAAATAATACATCGGCGCCGCACCATAACCGCCTGCCAAAAGCGCAATATGCTTATCCTTCAGGACAGTATATCCATGTCCATAAGGACCTCGAACACCTAGCTTGCCACCAACCTTAAATTCTTCATGAAATTTTTTACTAAAAGGTCCAACAGCCGCAATCGTAAGCCAAAATTCCTTATCGTCGCAATAAGCCACGGAAAAAGGTTTTTCATTCACGCGAGGCATCCAAACATTAACAAACTGCCCTGGCTTCGCACCCAAACCACTCTTGAAAACATAAGTTTTCACAGTCGGATTTTCCGTCCTAACTTCGGCAATTTTGAGAACCTTTGGAATATCGTGCATGTGGATAGCTTATAGATTATAGCTTGGAGCTTATAGATTTAAGAGAGGGATTTAATTCTTCTCTTTCTCTTTTCTTCACTAGCATCTTTACTATCTTCACTAGTCTACTAGGTCCTCTCTTTATTTCTTCACCGCTTTCCCAATAATCTCGCTCAACTCCTTAACACCCTGTTCTTTCATCCACTCATCAATCTCCTCGTTAACCTTCGAGAAAATCTCCGCACCCCTATAGTAAACTCCGGATCCAATTCCAACCAAACTCGCCCCGGCCATCATAAATTCAATCACATCTCTCCCAGTCAAAACACCACCCATACCAATAATGGGGATTTTAACAGCAGTCGCAGTATCCCAAACCCTTTTAACCGCCAAAGGTCTGATACCAGGTCCACTCACACCGCCAACCTTATTCGCCAAAATCGGCTCAGCCGTATCTATATCGATTATCATTCCAGGCCCGAAAGTATTCGCAATCGTCAGCCCATCAGCTCCGTTAGCCTCACAAGCCTTGGCAATCTCGCCAATATTGGAAACATTCGGAGATAATTTAATAATTACAGGAATCTTTTTAACAACTTTCTTAACAATCTTTGTAACAGCGCCTGCATCAGGACAACTACACGCAAACGGTCGCCCGAACTGATCTTCGACATTCGGACAAGAAATATTAACTTCAATAATATCCGGCCCAATCTGTTCCATTTGACCGGCAATATTTTCAAAATCGGAAATTTTACCGGCAACAATATTCCCAATCAAAGGAACTCGCTCCTTCCATTCAAGATATTTGCCCAGCTCCTCTTTCGCCTTTTCAATACCACCATCAGGAAGCCCAACCGCATTTATATAAAAATGTTCAGTTCCCATCATAACCGGACCCGGATGCCCCTCGTGTCTAGTCAGCCAAACGGATTTGGAAGTCACACCTCCGGCACCATTTCTGGCAACATTCTTAAGAGAATCACCTGTTACACCAAGGATACCCGAGGCAAGAACAGTTGGGTTTGGGAATGAGACTCCGCAGAAAGAAATAGATTTATTCATACGCGAATAAATTTAAAAGACTTGAAACAATATGTCAAACCACTTCCCCTCCGCACACCACAATCGTAGGCCATCCAACCAATTTCCATCCGTCATAAGGCGACCAACCGCATTTGGTTTTATATCCACCGGCTCCAACAACCGCCTCTTTCAACATATCCACAACAACCAAATCCGCATCATATCCGGCCTTAACCGCACCTTTATTTTTAAGTGAAAAAATCTTGGCAGGATTCTCGCACAAGACCTGAACACATCTCTCAATAGTTAACTCGCCATGATTCACAACATCAAGCATTAATGGCAATAAAGTTTCAAGCCCGGGAACACCGGAAGGAGCTTTCTCATAAGGCAATTTCTTTTCCGAAACTGTATGCGGGGCATGATCCGTCACAACATTATCAACAAAGCCCGACTTAAGAGCCGAAAGTACAGCCTTCCTATTGGATTCAGATCGCAAAGGCGGATTCACTTTCACGAAATTACCATGCTTCTTATACTCATCCTTATTCAAAAACAAATGATGAGTCGCAACTTCGAAAGTTACATTTTTACCTCTGAATTTCTTAATAGCCTCAAGTTCACGAGCCGTACTAACATGCGCAATATGCAACCTCGTTCCATATTTTTTTGCCAAATGAAGAGCCTTCTTAACCGCAATATAAGCCGCCTCGTCATCTCGAATTAAAGAATGAACCGAAGCATCATTAACACCTTCAAATTTCTTTTTTCTCTCCTCAATTCTCGCCTCATCTTCGGCATGCACAACAAGCGGAATGCCCTTAACAGATTTGAAAATCTTTTCCAAATCCGCATCATCCCCTACAACTAAACCACCTGTCGATTTGCCCATAAATAATTTAACACCACAAGCATTTTTCGCTTTCTTAATCTCGGATAAATTATTCCCAGTCGCAACAATAAAAAACTTATAATTACACTTCATTCGTCCTTCCGCCAACTTATATTTGTCGGCAAGCCGACTAGCAGTATCAATCGGTGGATTATTATTCGGCATATCGAGAACAGTCGTCACCCCACCTTTCAAAGCCGCACTCGAACCGGTCACAAAATCTTCCTTATGCGTACCACCCGGCTCCCTCAAATGAACATGAGTATCAATAACACCAGGAATAATAAATTTACCTTCGCAATCTATAATTTTCGCATCTTTATCGGTAATACTCGCGGCAACTTTCATGATTTTTCCACCTTCGACCAAAACATCAGCCTTCTTTTTGCCTTTCGAGCTCACGACCGTACCATTTTTTAAAAGTAGTTTGGTCACGGCTACAAGATAGACTAACAACTTGTAACTGGCAACTAGAAGATATGAAACTTACAGTTTACAACTTACAATTTGCAGAAAAAATTCCTTCCTACAAACTGTTAGTTGTTAGTTGTCAGTTACTAGCTTCTTCAGCATCGCCATCCTCACCGCCACCCCGTTCGTCACCTGCTCAAAATATTTAGCTCGTGGATCGTTATCAACTTCGGGCAACAATTCATCAACTCTCGGCAAAGGATGCATAACAATCATTTTTTTCTTCGCCGATTCCATCAACTTCGCATCAACCTTATAAAACCCTTTGTATTTCAAATACTCTTTCTCGCTCGCAAATCTCTCCTGTTGAATTCTGGTATCAGCAAGCACATCCAACTCGCCAATCACACTCTCCAAATCAGAAGTTTCAACCACGTCATGCCCACACGATTTTAAGCTCGAGACAATCTCTCGCGGCATCGCAAGCTCTTTCGGCGAAACAAAAACAAATTTTATTTTCTTGAATTTTTTCAAATATTCGCATTCAGAATGCGGCACCCGTCCATACTTAAGATCACCAACCATACCGATAGTCAGCCCATCCAAACCGCCAAATTCTCGCCAAATCGTAAAAACATCGAGTAAACCTTGCGTCGGATGATCGTTCGAACCATCACCCGCATTTATAACCGGCACAGTCGCTCCCCTAGCCAACTCCGCAACAGATCCCGCCTCGGCATGTCTCATCACAATAACATCAGCAAATAGCGAAACCACATGACCGGTATCGTACAGACTCTCCCCTTTTTTAGCGGAAGAAGTTTCTTTCATTTGCGCATTACTAATAACAGATCCGCCAAGCCGCAACATGGCAGTCTCGAAACTAAACCTCGTTCGAGTCGAAGGTTCATAAAAAAGAGTCGCCAAAACCTTACCCTTCATTATATTGGAAGACTTTTCTTTCCGCGCAATCGGCATCAATTTTTCAGCCTCGGCAAAAATCTTAAGCAAATCTTTGCAATTCAAATCTTTCGAGCCGAGAAGACCATTTTTAAGCATGAATACAATGTTATTTTATTGAAATAAATCTAACACGCTAATCCACAGACACCAAACCATTTTTCATTCGAATTTTATCACCAATTCTCAAACCACTCTTGCTCAAAGTAAAATTAACAATTACCGGCAACTTATTTTCTCTCGCGACTATCGCAAGATGCGACAATAAACTACCGCGATCTGACAAAATCCCATCAATTAAATCAAAATATTTCGTCAATTCAGGTCCAAGATTTTTCGTATATAAAATCTTCTTACCGGGATACGCACCGCTATCAAGCTCCTTTTCGGTCACCAAAACACCTTCCGCATCCCCGGAAGAAACAACCTTCAACTCCTCCTCAATCGAAACAGGATTCCAAAACAAAATTTTAGAAAAACTGAAACTGGAAAATTTTAAATACTCATCTCGTCTCTTTTCGCATTCTTTTTTCGAAACATGTCCGGAAACAATCTCATCCAAACGCACAAAATAATTACCATCAGGTAAAAACTCTCTCAATGTATTAATATCTTTCACGACCAACCATCTACTAAACTCCCTCAAGCGCCCATAAATCAAAGCATATTTTATCGGATCGTGGAGAAGTTTTTTACGAATTTCGCTCATACCATCCCACCATTTTTTAACACCCGCGGAAACAGACTCGGAATGTTTTTTTGCCATAAAATCCGACTCATCGGAAACATCAAGACTATTGCCCTTCCAACCCATACAATCAACCTTGAAATCGAAATCGACTCCTGTGTCCACAAGTCCATCCGAACCAAGAATTCCCGAGATCATCCCGCAATCTTTTCCCAAAACCGCCTCAAGTTTACTGAAGGCGACCCCTGCCAACAAATTTATTTCAAAAACGACCTCGTAATCGGAAAAGAATTTTTTCAAAAACTCGGACATGCCGGAAACGACCACGCAATCCTCAAGCGCAATTTTTAAACGAGCTTTTATCTCATCAAATCCGCGAAGAGATATCCTGTTTAACTTAAAATAATTCTTAAAAGTCATAAAAACACCACTCAAACTCGAGAGTTTCGGTTTGGGATACAAGCCAGACAAAAAACTATAAGAGGGCAATAATGTTTTTATTTCCTCCTCCCTATCCACAAACAATTCATTACCAATAATTTTAATTATATTACGAGCCTCGTATTCAATCCCATACTTGCGATAAACTTTCTCAACCGGACCGCTTTTTGCATAAATAAGGTCAAGTAAATCTCTCGTCACTTGAGTCGGACGGGGCGCTATTTCGGAAATTTCAGTCTTCTCAAAATAGAACCTGCGCCCTACAGGCAAAACACTATCCAAATATTTATAAGACTCGTACTCGTTTTTATCAACAGTTGTTATGGGACGAGTTTGCAAAAAATACCATTTCCCATTCTTCACACACCACTCGATATCTTGAGGAAATTTGTAAAAATTTTCGATTTTCTTAAAATTCTCAACCGCCTCATTAAATGATGGTAGCTCACATTTAACAGAATCCGTCCAAAACAAATTGGTCTTTTTGGGTTTTATTTTTCCACTCACCAAATCCTCACCAACACCTTCATGATATTCAACAACCATTTCTCTTCCACCCAGAGGATTTCTGGTAAAAGTTACACCGGAGAAATTCGGATCTATATACTCCTGAATTATTATTGAAAACTTATTGAGATCACCATTTAGAAAATCATTAGCATGGGCGATAACTTCTTTTATCGCATCTGTTAATTTATCGGGCAAAACATCCAATTTCGTCTTAAACTGCCCCGCGAAAGACTGATTCGCGCAGTCCTCAATAAGAGCACTCGACCTAACCGCATATTTATCACATTTTAATTCCTCGTGAATTCTATCAGCTTTCAGATGATCAAAAGAAACAACGTCATCAGTAGTTAAAAACCGAAATTTCGGCACATTAAGCCCAAGCCTTTTCAACTCTTCAAGTCGAACTGTTTTTGATCCGATGTTATTCATAAAAGGTGAATGAAACGGCTTGAGCCCGCGTATTTATTCATACTCCCAGGGCTTATTATAGCGACCTATAAATGTATATCCTCGTGATTCGAGCTCAACTCCGGTAATTTTTGCATCAAAACAATTCACATAATCATCACAAACGGTTATTACCGTACTTCCGGCCGGAACTTGCGAAAACTTATCCTCCAAATCAACAGACGGCGTATACATAATCGGGATATTTATACTTCCTTCCATATGCCACTCCTCGTATCTCCAGGGTTCTCTGCAGTCCACCAAAACGACTCCATCATCAACATAATCACTTACCTCGTCGCTGGTATAAGTAATTTTATATCTATCTTCAGAATACTGCTCGGAAAAATCTATATTGCCAACCCATTCACCTCCGTATTCCACCCACCCGCTCGCACCACCTTCCAAATAAGAAGCTGTTAACTCTTTTGTCCTCAAAAACTCAGCAACCTCCTGTCCACGAATACCTGACCAACACAAAACATATATAAATTTATCCGCAGGCAATTCAATCCATCTACCGGCTTGAAGATCCGCATATCTGATATGAATAGCGCCCGGGAAATATCCGTTTTCATATTCCAAATCCTCACGAGCATCAATCACAATATAATTATCATTACCACTGTCCAAAACAGCCTGGAAATCTTCATTGCTGATGCTGATACCCGTATCAACCAAATAATCGGTACTGGAAGATCCATCGCCCTTCTCACTCGTCGCCTCTATGCCTTCAGTAACAACTTGATTGCTTTCTTCATCCAAAAATCCCTCACTCAAAACTCTCACACTCGAACTTTCAATCTGCACGGGAACGAAGTCCTCAAATTTAAACGCCATAACAGTCGCATACCTGGTATAAGAAGTACCCTCGTATAATGTAAGCTCAAGAGAAGACGTTTTATCATCAATTTGAGTAAAATTATCGAGAGTGATTTTCTGTGTATTCACATACCAACCCTCAAAAGTCTCCAAATCTACGGATTTCTTGGAAATATCATAAGCATGCTCAATATCCCCGGAAACGATAGACCCATAATAATCCTTAATAAAAATCACAGAAGAATTGCTATCAAATTCCGAACTTATATTTGAAACAAAAGCTTGTCCTTCCTCGATAGAAAAATCTTGAGAATTAGGAGCACTGGAAATATCCAATTGGCTTATGTCCGTCTCCGAAGAACCCGTCCCCGTATACTGCTGTTCACTCTCGGCAGACAGCTCCGAATAAGTCTGACTTTCGGCAAGCCACTCGTTATAAGCCTTATTTTGCTCATACCACCCATATCCGTAAGCGACACCGAAAGAAACCAATACAATCCCAAGAACCGAAACAAAAAAGAAAGATCCCTTTTTGGCCTTAATGACAAGAAATTTTGTTTTTATAAAATTATAAGAAACACTGAAACTCGCGCCCAAAAACAAAACGGCAATTGCGAAAATCTGGCTTACTTGAGCCCCAACATTAAACAAAAAATCCGGAGGCGGAACGGCATAGGCAATTTGTGAAAACAAAAAACTAAACAAAAGCGAAAACAAAACCAATGATTTCAAACGACCAGCGCAAGGACGCAAGGCATTCCTTGCGCAATAATATAAACTATTTTGCGTTAGCGAAATTCCTTTCATATTTAGATTTTTTATTAAACAAATCAAATAATACAAACATCCGATTGTATTGTAAAAAGAAACCTCCTAAAATAACCTCTGGTCTTCCTTCCCTTACTACTCACTTCTTGCTACTTCCCACTTCATTAATCTTATCCGACGGCACCATCCTAACCGGTCAATCATTCGGAGCACACACCGATTCGGAGGGCGAAGTTGTTTTCAACACCGGGATGACAGGATACCCCGAGAGTTTCACCGACCCTTCTTATAAAGGTCAGATTTTGACACTCACATATCCGCTTATTGGCAATTATGGAGTACCTGATATGGGAAAAGATAAGGATAGATTGATGAAATTTTTTGAAAGTGAAAAAATTCATCTCAGAGGTGTTATCGTATCGGAATATTCGGAAAATTTCAGCCATTGGAGCGCAAAAAAAAGTCTGGGAAGTTGGTTGAAAGAATTCAAAATCCCGGGAATAACAGGTATAGACACTCGTGCGCTAACACAAAAAATACGAGAAAAAGGAACAATGCTCGGACGGATAATTGCACATAAAGAAAAAAATCCAAATCTTAAATTCACCACTTTCCGCGCCCCGGATTTGGACAATGTAGTAGCGGAAGTTTCAATAAAAAAAATAACAACTTACAAACGTGGTCGTAAACATGTCGCACTGATAGATACAGGTTGCAAAACAAACATTATCCGCGAATTTTTAAAACGCGATATAACAGTTACAAGATTCCCATGGAACGCAAATCCATTCGAATCAAAAACTAAATTCGATGGCATGTTTTTCTCTAACGGCCCTGGCGATCCAATGCTCCCGGCGCAAACACACGAAACGATGCGGCTGGCGATAAGCAAAAATCTACCAACATTCGGGATTTGTTTGGGATGCCAAATAATGGGAATTGCCGAAGGCGCAAAAACTTACAAACTTAAATATGGTCATCGCG
>JBAYGX010000018.1:0-17279 GCA_041666465.1 Candidatus Altimarinota bacterium | reverse complement strand
TTGTATGCGAAATTGTCGAGATAATAATAAGCAATAAGATAATTGTCCGTGTTTAATTTGGCCTGTTCATTTTTTAATTCCGTTAAATTCTCATCCGCTTTTACGGATTGATTAATGCCAAGCAAGTCAAAACTGGCACCCATTGTAAAATAAGATCCGAGAAGAAATAAAAACCACAAAAACATTACAAGTTTAAGAAACCCTCCGACAAAATTTATCGGCTTACTGGTTGAATTTACATTATAAGTTTTTGGTTTCGGTCCCAAAATTGATTTGGTGTCAGTTTTTTTCATAACAGATTCAACAACAGAGTCCGTACCGGCTTTTTGCTTGCCGTTGTCGTCGAATAGGTTGGTGAAAACATTGCCAGCCGCCGCAACGGCGGCCTTCTTCTCTCCTGGTTTCGGTTGCGCAACTTTCTTCAGATTTGGAAAAAGTTTTTTATCTGCCATATGTTTGTTTTAATTTTTATCTATATATTTTACACTAAAAGGGGAGGGAAAGCAACCCTACCTTAGAGTTACAGAATTACAGAAAGCAGATTTACAAAAAAGAGAGGAAACCGTCTCCAGTTCCCCCTCTGTAATTCTGTAACTCTGTAATTCTGCTCTCTTACTTCAACGTAACCGTCGCGCCGGCAGCTTCGAGCTTAGCCTTTGCGTCATCGGCAACTTCCTTCTTTACACCCGGCAAGAATACCTTTGGAGCACCATCAACGATGTCCTTTGCTTCTTTAAGACCAAGGTTTGTAAGGTCTTTAACAACCTTAATCACACCGATCTTTTGAGCACCTGCTGAAGTAAGTTCAACATCGAAAGATGTCTTCTCTTCAACTTCTGCGGCGGCACCTGCGCCTGTTGGCATAGCCATTGCAACCGGAGCTGCAGCGCTAACACCAAATTCCGTTTCCATTGCCTTGACTAGGTCTGCCACTTCCATAAGAGACATTTTCTTGACCGCCTCGAGGACTTTTTCAGCTTCCTTTGAAAGTTCTGCCATGTTATTTTTGGGTTAAAATTATATAAAAGTTAATTATTCTTACTTCTGTTCAGCGAGCTTTTTTCTATAGGCTTCAACAACTTGTACCAAAGCTCTTGTAACGCCTGCCAAACAATTGACAACTCCACTTGCAGGAGCTTGTAAACTGCCGAGCATTTTTGCAAGCAATTCAGGCTTGGATAACATTTTGCTTAATGCAGCAACATCTTCTCTACTTAAGATTTTCCCTTCCATAAGACCGCCAAGAAGCTTAAGGGCCTCATATTTTTTGCCCAATTGAGCAAGAGTTTTAGCGCCCGTGATCTCATCATCATAAGAGAAAACCGCCGCGACTTGACCTTCTAGTACATCATCAGGGATATTCTCGTATCCGTTTTCTTTTGCCGCAATTTTCATAAGAGTCTTTTTCGAGACCTTATAAGCGACATTCTTACTGCGGAGCTCTTTTCTTACCTTGGAAATGTCGTTTACAGACATCCCCGTATAGCCCGAGAAAACGACAGACTTCGCACCTTCAAACTTCTTTCTGACCTCATCTAGAACCTGTTCTTTTTTGCTTCTGGTTACTACCATATAATTGTTGTTAAAAAAAATCTCAACTACGGAAGACAGTTGAGAACGGGCAATCAGAATTGATTTTTCGCTCTCTGCAGGTCTTATGGATGCCTGCCGTCTTCGAGCAAATGAGAGTTTACTTTTATATTAAATAAAGTCAAGATAAAATCAAGGCACTCCCTTAATACTTACTACTAACTACTTGTTACTAGAATCTCTCGAAACATTCCTATCGCAACCAAAGACCAAGCCACCTCTCGTAATTCTCCTCGGCCCAACGGCTTCCGGCAAGACCGGCCTTTCGATTAAACTTGCCCAAAAATTTAATGGAGAAATCGTTTCGGCGGATTCACGCCAGGTTTACAAATATATGGATATCGGAACAGATAAAATTCCGATGCCAGGCAGAAAGGGGATTAAGCACTATATGATAGATGTTCGCGAGCCGGATCGAGTTTTTACCATGGCGGATTTTCAGAAAGAGGCGACACATTCCATTCAGGAGATTTTGCATAAAGGGAAGGTGCCGTTTCTTGTTGGCGGAACGGGTCTTTATATAAATGCGATTGCGGATAATTATGATTTGGAACCGGTACCGCCGGATCCTGCATTGCGGAAGGAGCTTGAAGCGGAATTGGTTACGAAGGGAGCTCCGGAATTGCACAAGATGCTTACCGAATTGGACCCGTTATCTGCTTCTCGCATACATCCGAATAATCACCGATATCTTATCCGTGCGCTTGAGATAAATTTGAAAACCGGGCGACCGAAAAGCGATCGGAAAGGTGAGTCGCGGTACGAGGTTTTTAAGATTGGAGTTGATTGGCCTCGAGATGAATTATATGTGCGGATTAACGGGAGGGTGGATACTCAAATTGACAGAGGAATTTTAAATGAAATAAAAACTCTACTTGCGGAAGGGTATTCGAGGGATTTGCCGTCCATGAGCGGGTTGGGATATAAGGAATTTTTTCCGTATTTGGATGGGGAGAAATCTGTGGCGGAATGCTTGGAGGACCTGAAACAAAACACGCGAAATTATGCGAAAAGGCAAATGACTTGGTTTGGGAAGGATGATACTATTTATTGGATTAGCCCGGAGGAGGCGGGGTGAACCAGGCCTCACCTTTTTAACGCGTCCAGTCGAAACGCTTGCCTCTACCTGTTGCGGGTGGTAATTTTTAACCAAATCTTAATAAGAATTTTTATGCAAAAATTGTCTGATAATGCATTATTGGGGCTATGTCGAAAGTATGGCGGATTAGCACTCGCTTATCGCAAGAAATTTGTAGCACTTTTGCCGGAAGTTGAGAGGCGCCGATTGTATAAGAGGCGCGGATATTATTCTATTTATGAATTTGCGGCGAAGGTGGGTGGAGTGAGTGTTCGAGTTGTTGATGAGATATTGAGATTGGACAAAAAAGTTTCCGACAAACCTTTACTTAAAGCTCAAATATCAGAAGTCGGCTGGAGCAAAGTTGCAATTATGGCTCCTATAACTACGCCTGAAAACGAATCAAAGATTGTAGAAATGGTAAAAACCTTACCTCAACAAGTTTTAATGGCTTACGTGAGCCAAGCCAGAGGGGTTGACGCGTCCGAAGAAAGTTGCAAACCAACAATCGATTGTAAACTCCAATCTGTTACATTTAAACTCGATAAAGAAACTCAATTTTTATTACATAAATATCAGCAGAAGCTCGAGCGCGAGAAAGGAGAGCCTGTTGCGCTCGGACAGGTTATCAAAACGCTACTCAAACAAGCCGATAAGCCTATAAAAGAACCTCAAAAGAAAGAATCCCATTCGCGAAAGCCTTCAGCCTATACAAGGTTCGAGAAAAACAACGGAGGTAAATGCTCTTTCCCCGGTTGCAACAAGCCGCACGAAGTTTTCCATCATCCGAATCGGTATGCGCTAGATCCGTCGCATGAAAACATAGTCCCGCTATGTGCAGAACATCACAAGCTCGCGCATGCAGGATTAATCGAGAATGAACAGTCGCCACCTGGCGAATGGCTCCTGCGTGACCAGATTCAGTTGAATTTTATAGATAAAAAATATCAAGTGCATGTGGCGCGGGTGGCGCAAACCTGATATATAGAGAGCATGAAAAATGCATTCCAAAACCTAATCGATATCGCAAAAAAACTTCGCTCACCAACAGGGTGTCCTTGGGATAGGGAACAGACGATCGAATCGATGCTCAAATGCCTGAAGGAAGAATCAATCGAGGTGGAAGAAGCTATCGAAAAAGGTGATCACGAAAACCTTCGAGAAGAACTGGGAGACCTTCTGTTCCAGATAGTGATGATTTGCCAAATCGCATCCGAAAAAGGACTCTTTACCATGAAGGAAGTTATGGAGGATATTGTGAAAAAACTTATTGAAAGACATTCATGGGTTTTTGGCACTGATAAGGTTGCGAATACGGAAGAGGCGATAGCGCAATGGAAGAAAAATAAAGCAAAAAAGAAATGACCATCTTCGGCTTCGAATGGGAAGTCTTAAATAATTCTGCAAACACAACCCCTTTTGAAAAAATTCTCAAGAACAGGGGGTTTTCCATAAACGACCTAAAGGATGAAACCATCCATGATCCGATGCTTTTTCAGGATATGGAAAAGGCGGTCGCCCGTATAAAACACGCCATCGCGCAAAAGGAAAGAATTATGATCTTCGGCGATTATGATGCTGACGGAATAAGCGGCTCGGCGATTCTCATCCGTACCTTGAGACAGATGGGCGCGGAAGCCTCTTGCCGAATCCCACATAGGGAAGAGGACGGCTACGGTCTGAAAATGAAATTCGTAGACGAGTTTATTCAACTTGGTGTGAAATTGGTGATAACTGTCGATTGCGGGATCTCTTGTCCGAGTGAAGTCGAAAAAGCGCAAGATAACGGGATAGATGTGATAATAACCGACCACCACGACATTCCGCTCGAACCAGCCAAGCAAGCTTACGCAATAATCCATCCGAGATACACAGATGGTTATCCTTTCAAACATCTTTCCGGTTCGGGAGTGGCTTACAAATTGGCATCCGCTTTGACGGAAGATGCTTATAAGTATCTGGATTTGGCAGCTATCGGAACGATTGCGGATCTCGTGCCTCTTACAGGAGAAAACCGCTCGATTGCACGTCGCGGTTTGAAACAGATGGCGAAGACGTTTTGGCGAGGACTTAATGCGCTTAAAAATACTGCGAATATAAGCGAGTTTGATTTAAAAAATATGGATGGAGATATGATCGGTTACAGATTGGCACCGAGGATAAATGCGGCCGGTCGAATTAAAAGTCCTTATACGGCCCTGCATCTGTTAATTTCCGACGATTCAAGAGTTGAAGAGTTGGCTCTGGAGCTTAATGATTTGAATGTGCAGAGGCAGGATTTGGTAAAAAAAATCATCTCGGAAATTGAATATGACGAGAGTGAAAAAATAATTTTCGTGATAGGCGATTGGCAAAAAGGTGTGCTCGGGCTTATTGCCGGAAAATTAAGCGAACTTACCAATAAACCAGTCTTGGCGATGATGGAAAAAGATGGTGTTTTAACGGGTTCGGCAAGATCGCCTTCGTATTTCGATATAACCGGCGGGCTTAAAAAAGCCGACAAGCTTCTGAAAGAGTATGGCGGTCATAAAAAAGCGGCGGGTTTCGGGGTCGAGAAAAAGAATTTCAAGAAATTTAAAGAGGTGCTTCTTGAACAAATCGCGGCAACGGAGATACCTGCGAAAAAACTCGTACTCGATTGCGAATTAACAGAAGAGGATCTCGGTCTTGATCTAGTCGCGGAAATCGAAAAATTCAAGCCGTTCGGAGAAGAAAACGCGCATCCGAAATTTCTTATTAAAGGGGTGAAAATACAGGAGGTGAAAATGGTTGGTTCGGATAGCTCGCACCTCAAATTAATAGGATCCCTTGGGAGAAAAAGAATATCGGGAATCAGATTCAGAGCGGGGCAGGTTGCGATCCCGAACGGAGTGGTTTCAATCGCGGGCAGTCTGAAAAAAGACTCTTACGCGTCGGAGGGATGGGGCGTGATGATTGAGGATTTAGAGATCTTTTACTAAAACTACATAGGCAGAACCTATATCGGTTATTCTTGGAGTAAAACACAAATCCGAGTGATCATTATTAGGTTTTGATCGGCAGCCTATATCGATAACAAGAGTAGTTTCTTGATAGCTTACATTTGTCCAAATATTTTCAAATTCGGTATTGTTTTTGCAAGCATCAAGACGCGAATCTTTTATGGCAGCATCTTTACAAATACTAGCTATATTTTCGCTATCATCAAGACCGACGAGACGGAATCCTTGGTTCTTAGCGACTATATCTTGAATTTCAGCATGAGTGACTTTGTCAGATAAGAGCCGATACACTTTTTTATCAGTATCGCCACGTGTTAATTCAACATCTGCTGATTTGTAACGAACAACAGGTACACTATTGCTCATTGACGGGAATGAGCCTCCAGATAATTGCGTATATTGTCCTTCATCAGGAGTAGCAATATGTGGCGGGCGAGCCAAATGAATAGAAACATTTTCAGGTGGTTGTGTTTGCGCAAAGGAAGGGGTGGCAAATGCAAGCAAGGGTGCCATCAGTAAAGCTCTTTCGATATGTTTGAGATTTTCCATCATATGCCATATCTTATACATAGAATTCGCAGATTTGTCAAGCTTTTGTAGCTGACGACGATATTGCTTTTTTCGGCTTGCAAAAGGCCTTCTTTGTGCTACACTCCTGCCTAATATGTCCATTTGCGGTATATTGACTCGCCACCGGATAAGTTGTATAATTATCCGAATGCGTGCCCTAGCGCCTAACATCCTAACTTCCTAAATGCCTACCTCAACCGAAGAACAAATCATTAATCTTATCGAGAAGAGCCAACGAATCCTACTCTTGCCGTCATCTCCACCAGATGGCGATTCTCTTGGCGCGGCGCTATCTTTTTACCTACTCCTCAAGAAACTTGGTAAAGAATCAACGGTCATTTGCGCCGATCCGATTCCTGAAACATTCAAATTTCTCCCAACAATCGAATCGATTTCAAGAAATTTCGGTGGGGCGGAAGATTTCATAGTTACGCTCGATTGTACAACTGCTGAAGTGGATACAATCAAGTACGAGGTCGAGCACAATAAGGTAAACATCATTATCACCCCTAAAAAAGGGAAGTTCGGTGATAAAGATGTGAGTTTCCATTATGGTGAATCAAAATACGACTTGATAATTACGGTTGATACCGGTGATCTCCAACAGCTCGGGAAGGTTTATGAGCAAAATCCTGAAATGTTCTACTCGATACCTGTTATAAATATCGACCATCACGCTTCAAACGGTGAGTTTGGCAGGATTAACATGGTGGATATAACAGCCTCATCAACAACGGAAATACTTATTCCGTTATTCGAGCAGATGGAGGCGAAAACGAGTATGAAATTGATAGACGCGGATATCGCGACACTTTTACTTGCAGGTATAATTACAGATACTGGAAGTTTTCAGCACGCGAATACAACTCCGAGGGCGTTTGGAGTAGCCGCACATTTGCTCGATTTGGGTGCGCGCCAGCAAGAGATTATTAAATATATTTATAGAACCAAGAGACTTTCAACCCTTAAATTGTGGGGAAAAGTTTTGTCGAAAATTAAATATGACGAAGCTCATCATTTGGTCTGGTCGACAATTACAGCGGAAGATCTGAAGGAGACCGAGAGTTCTCATGACGAATCAGGTGGAATTATTGATGAATTGTTATCGAACGCTCCTGGAGCGCAGGTGGTTTTGCTTATTAAGGAAAAAGATGAAAATTTGGTTTCGGTAAGCGTTAGGACGCCTAATAAAGGAGCGAATGCGAACGATATCGCGCATATATTTGGAGGCGGTGGTCATCCGAAAGCGGCGGGATTTAGGGTGAAGGGTATGGGTTTTTACGAGGCGGAAAATTTCATTATAAATAAAATTAAAGAGTACCAAGAGGGTAGGACTGATGTATCAGGTATGGCGCATATGCAGCCAGCAGAGATAGTTGTTCCGCAACAGATAGTACAAGAACCTAAAAAAATGCAAACAGCATCCGATTTGAGAAAAGATCCACTGGCAAATATTCAGTTCCAGAAACCGGAAGTCGTACCTGCCGCTAGAGAGGGCGGGGAAGATTTATTGTTAAAAGATTTTAGAAAAAGAAAAGAGGAAGAGTCGAAGCGCGAAAATCGAATTGAGGACATGACAAAACAGTTTTTCAAACCAAAAAGCGAGATGACGGTTGAAGATGTTTTGAAATCGGCGCCGGGGGAGTTCTTCACCGTGGATGACAATGAAATCTCATAATATAATCATAAAAAAATGGATAAAGAACCGCGTACAGTAGAAGAAAGACTAGAAGAGATAATCGAAACATTGGTACTGTTATTAGAAAACAGCGATCAGGCTGTAGAAATAAGAGATCATAACCTCATTGGGACAATGAGTAAATTTGTAGATCTTTTTGATATACTAACTGATGCACAGCGAATGGAATATATAAGACGAACAAAATTTGATAGGGTGATCGACAGGGATATATGCAATGTTCGCGGTATGTTGACTAATACTGAGCATGTAAGATGGGGAGATGTTGTAACATATGGTATTGACACAGAAAAAAATAAGTTATTAAGTAATCTTGGTCTTAGTATTAAGGAGATTATTGCAGAATATTTTTTCCCCGAAATAGAATAAATAATGACAGAACGAGTTCACCAATCCGAAGACCATCTGAAAGCTCTCCTCGGGGTTGAAACTTTGCGAGTTATAGAAGGTACGCGCTCTAGGCCGACGGATAGCAGGAACACCTGAATTACAAACAGGAATACTTCACGGATGATAATAAAATTTATAACATAACTATAAAAACATGGGGAACGAAGATGTAGTGCCTACAGCGGATGAACGGCTAGATTACATAGCAGCATTAACTGAACGGCTAAATGAAGTAACAGCAGACTTGGTATCTTTCTTACGGCAACAAAGTGGGAATGAAGGAATAAAAGTTCGGAAAAACGGAACGCCAATGTACAGATTTACAGAGGCTTTCGATATGCTAACTATGGAACAACGACATGCATACATAGCGGGAACCAAGTTTGGTAGGGTGACTAGACCCGAAGACCAAGAGATGTTGTATAGATTTGGCCAGGTAATGTGGAGTGATATTATGGACTATTCTTATGACACGAGGGAAGGAAAGCCATTAAACCGTATTTGTCGTAATATTGAGGAGCTGATTGTAAGATATTTTTCCCAAGAATAATGTCAGAAAAAGAACCAAAATCAAATCCGGCAGACCGTTTAAAAACTCTCCTCGGAGTTGAGAATTTGCGAGTTATAGAAGGAACGCGCGCCAGGCCGACGGATAGCAGGAAAAATACATTTCGATAACGCCTGAAAAACAAGCGGAACTTGGGATTGAGAATCCGACAGATTATAGATTGCTAATAATTGTCGTTCCAAACGCAGTTGCGAAATTGGCGGGATTAGAAACAGCATTTAGTACAAATACACCGGTTGGTAAAACTGTAACAGATGGCGGAGAGTGCACGGTCGTACTGCCTGACGGTCGAGAAATCCAAGCTTTTATTGGCGGAGCGCTTGATAGCGTAGGGGTGTAGCCGGATCTTATTGCAGGAGGAGAAATTGTGGTTGAAATTCATGCCGGACAGAGAAAGTTGTCTTTTCTTCAGCCGACGGTATAAAATTGGAGCATGAATCTCCGCGCCCATCACCTCTACAGCCTAGTAGTCCCATCTTCGAGACGCATAAAAAAGCTGAAGCTTAAACTTTTAGGCTATAAAAACAGCAGTGAGTTTGCCGATCACTTAATGGATATAACGGAAGGAATTCGCACGGGCGCAATCAATCAGGTCACAATCGTAGATACATGCGACATCATCTGTGAGAAATGCACGAAAAGAGGTGACCCGAAATGTCGTGTTGGAGGAATTAAATGGGGTAAAAATTTCCTGACTAAAATGGACAGAGCGATAGCGGCAAGTTCGGGCGGTCTTATCGAAATAGGTAAGACCTATGAGTCGGAATACTTAATAAAAAATATTGGGAAAATCAGATGGACGCTGGTGAAGGCGGTTTTGAAATTGCCGAGAGTTCGGCTAAAAAGTCTGTCTAGCTGATACCTGTGAGCTGTTAGCTTTCTTCCGGCAACTCGCAGTTCATACTCACATTCGTCACATCCTCGTCTTCGTCGAGTGTTTCAAGAAGCCCAATGATTTTTTCGGCCATCGCCTTATCTGTAACTTGCGTCATGGTTTTCGGTATATAAGTAACCTCTTGTTTATCAACTTCCAATCCGACCGCAACAAGATTTTTCGCAACCGTATGCAAATCCGATAGAGCGGTATAGACCAAATAAATATCCTCATCTTTTTTGAAATCACTTGCACCGGAATCGATAATTTTCATCTCGACATCATCTTGCAACAAGGAAGTGGGTTTAAGCGCAATCATCCCTTTTTTCTCAAACATCCATCCTACACAACCGGCGGCGCCCAAATTCCCACCGTGCTTGAGAAGAGTACTGCGAATATTCGAAACTGTGCGATTCTTATTGTCGCTA
Organism: Candidatus Altimarinota bacterium; assembly: GCA_041666465.1. Lineage (GTDB taxonomy): Bacteria > Patescibacteriota > Gracilibacteria > UBA1369 > UBA12470 > XYC2-FULL-41-22. The sequence continues at coordinate 7,101 of JBAYGX010000018.1, read as the reverse complement.
ATTGTTTCGATATAAAGAGCAACTCCTCCTGGAGCATAACCTTCGTAGATTGTCTCTACCAAAACTGCAGAATCCTTATCTTCACCGGTACCTTTTCGAATCGCGCGTTCGATATTTAAATTCGGCAAATTATCAGCTCTGGCATTATCAAGCGCAAGCCTCAAGCCGGGATTCATAGAAGGATCTCCTCCGCTTCTTGCCGCAATCTCAATCAATTTAGCGTGTCTTGTGAAAATTTTTCCTCTTTTAGCATCAATCGCACCTTTCTTATGTTTAATTGAATGCCATTTGCTGTGTCCGGACATTTATGGGGAAGTTGAAGAAGTAAAAGGAGTGACAGAGTGACATAGTTTTGAACAAGGGAATTTTAGCAGAATATTATAAGTTTTCCACAGTACGGTGCTTGACAAACCTACGAAAGGGTGTATGGTGCTCGCATGAAGCTTGCTGAAACTGGAGAGAAAACAGGTGTCGAACAAGAAGGACTAACTCCTGGTATTTTGCCAGCATCGGAAGGTACTGTACGCATTGCTACTTCTGGTGAAATGTTACAGCTGGGATTAGCACTTGCGACAGTCTATAGAAGAGCAAAAGCAGTTTTAGGTAAAGAAGGCGGGAAATATAAAGATGACGAATTCGCCGTGACGGTAGTAATTCCGCCAAATTTTAGCCCTGATTTGGAACTTGAAAATGTGCGATTTAGAGTGACAGATTTTTTTTGCGCAGAAGGAATACCTCTAACCTCAAGAGTAACTAGTTCTAGTGGTGGGGTTACAACTGTTGCAGCTATTATAAATGCTATGAGATAATCGCTTTTGCAACCGCTTCCATAACACCTTTATCAAATATCGACGGAACAATTCGCTCTGCGGTAGGGACTGAAACCAATCCTGCCAGAGCCTTTGCCGCCGCAATTTTCATGTCATCGGTTATTCGCGGCACTCTATTATCAAGTGCACCTCGGAAAATACCCGGGAATACGAGCGCATTATTTATTTGATTTGGAAAATCACTCCTCCCGGTTGCAACAACTCGCGCGCCTCCTGCAATTGCAAGATCCGGCATGATTTCCGGAGTGGGATTTGCCATCGCGAAGACTATCGCATCTTTTGACATGGATTTAACCATCTCGGTAGTGACTATTCCAGGAGCTGAAATACCAATGAATACATCGGCACCTTTCATTACATCGACAAGTGAACCTGGAACGCCTCCGCCAATCGCTTCTGCTAAATCTTCTTTTGCCTGATTCATACCTCTTCCTTTATAAATCGAACCGACGCTATCTGTAACCGCGATTTTTTTGATACCATATTTAAGGAGCAATTTTGTGATTGCTGTTCCTGCCGCACCAGCCCCGCTTATTACAACTCTGACATCTGTCTCGTTTTTTCCAACGACCGAAAGCGCATTTATAAGTCCTCCAAGAACCACAATTGCAGTTCCGTGCTGATCGTCATGAAAAACCGGAATCGGTAACATTTCTTTCAGCCTCTCCTCGATCTCGAAACATCTCGGCGCAGAAATATCTTCGAGATTTATTCCACCGAATTGAGGTGCAATATTTTTAACTGTCGCGATTATTTCTTCAACAGATTGTGTCGCCAAACAGATTGGAATCGCATCTATCCCGGCGAATTTTTTGAATAAAAGCGCCTTGCCTTCCATAACAGGATAGCCGGCAAGTCCGCCGATATTGCCAAGGCCGAGTACGGCCGAGCCGTCTGTCACGACAGCGACCATATTGCCTTTCGGCGTAAGGTCGTAAGCGCGCGCAGGATCTTTCTGAATCTCAAGACATGGAGCTGCGACACCGGGGGTGTAGTAAGTGCTCAAATCATCTCGAGTTTCGAGAGGCACTTTCGATTTTACCTCCATTTTGCCATGGAATTTTTGGTGGTCGGCGGTGGATTTTTCTCCATAATTCATAAGTTGTTCATTAAATTATCAACCACATTTTGGGAAACTTGATCAGTTAAAACAAACCCGCTTTCATAGTATTTCGCAGGGTCATCATATTCGTCAAGAGCGGGAGATACTAGCGTATTTACAGTAAAATTTGAATTCGCACACCCGGTGAAAACAAGTAATCCGCAAATTGTGAAAAGAATTTTTTTCATATCTTCTTAAAACGCACTCGTACTCCCATCCATAATATCAAGCACAACATCATAAGACCTCTCATACTTAAGAGTCACATCGGCCCCAACGCTATAATAATAATCCACAGGTCCCGTTCCAACGCCAATCGTATCGGTTTCGATTAGAACTTTATCGGTAAATAAAGACAAAGCATAAGCACCCTGCCCATCGACCTGAATTAACGATCTTGCTTCTTCCAAAATGGCATCCCATTCCGTAGGAGTTGTAACGGCACTTTCCACATATACGGCACTCATCTCCACGGCATAAACCTCCTCATAAGATTGCAGAGCCAACGCGCCTTTTCCATAACTCCCGAACATGGCGAAAACTTGTCCGCTCGGGAAGAAAACATAACAGTCGAATTCCGATTCGACGTCTCCTATATGTGAAATCATGACCGCTGGATTCCCCCCCACCGTAATCTCAGAAACTTCCTCATATCCCCCCTCCTGCATAGTTTCAATCACAGAATCCAGCGAATCTGTATTTTTATATATCGCAAGCGTAACGCTCGCCGAATTAGGATACTCTCTCGCCCAAGTTTCCTGTCCGTTTTCTTCATCTTGATTCCACAAAACAACGCTTCCGTCGCTATTTGTCACAACTTGCCATCCATAAGGATATTTAACGCCATAGCCGAGTTCGTTTTGATAAGATTGCCAGTTTAAACTTATATCAAAACTTTCCAAATCATTCTCTTCAACATACATCAATCTATAAATTATTTCGGAAATTTCCGCCCTGCTTAAAGTCTGGTCGGGATGGAGAAGTCCATCATCTTGCAATTCGATTAGATTTAAATTTTCCGCATATGCAGTATAAGGTTCAAACCAATCCGAGGTCTCAACCGGAACAGTGCTTAAATCAACTCCTTTTGCGATAAGTAGCATCTTAAGCGCCTCCACCAAGTTCACATTTTGATTCGGCTTAAAAGTGCCATCTTCATAGCCGCTAATAATCTCAAGTTCATATCCCTTATTAATATATTTCAAATACCACGCATCATTTTCCAGATCGGAGAAAGGGAACTCGTAAGTCGTTAATTCTTCTATTGTAATTCCGCTTCCAACCAAAATAAGCTTAAGAGCTTCAGCCCTTGTGACATCTTGATCGGGCTTGAACGAACCATCGGTATAACCCTCAATAACGCCTTTCTCCTGTAAATAAGTGATTGCGGCGTAATATTGAGAGCCGGTTGCGACATCGGTAAAACTCGCACTCGCAAGAGGGACTGACATACATAGAACCAGAATTGAAGAAAGAATTTTTTTCATACCTTACTTTTAGCAAATTTTTTCACCAAAACAAACACCAAAATTGCAATGCAAATGTATTGTGAAATCGTCATACCGCCCCAAAACCTCGGATCCGAATATCCGGGAAGATCATTCGCGCGCAAAAAATCTATACCGAAACGCAGGATAGAATATCCGGCTAAAAACACGAGCGCCAGATCTCCATCATGCTTTAATTTTTTTCTCAAACTCCACAAAATCACAAAAAGTATAAGCCCCTTGAGCGACATGTATGCCGAAACCTCATGCCGTAAAAAAGTTTCATCTCCAAAATACGAACCGATCCCAAAACCATAACTCGGCGCGCCTATATGATCGCCGATCAAAAAACACCCCATCCTACCTATAAAAAGTCCGATTGCAAGACTTGGGGCAAGGAGGTCGGCTAATTTCCAGAAGTGTATTTTTTTAATACGAGCGTAAATAATCAACCCTGCCAGTGCCGCCAAAAAACCACCGAAAAAAACCATCCCTCCGTTCCAGATTTTGAAAATCTCAAGCAGGTCGTACTTGAAATTGTGCCAATAAAGCGCGACATACATAAGCCTTCCGCCAATCATTGAAGAGATAACCGAAATCAAGAAAATATCGTAAATCGCCTCTTTGTTAATGCCTTTTCTTTTGGCTTCCGCGAGCGCAAAAAATAGTCCGACGAGCATCCCAAGTCCGACCATGAAACCCCATGCCTGAATGTTGATAGGGCCGAGAGGAATCTGCGTGATTTTGGTGAAGAGCATATTGAGATTGGAGATTATAGCTCACATTCTATGTCACTTTTTATACTTCTCCAACTGGTAAAATGACAAACAAGATGTTATAATCAAGAGATATGAGCGAAATACCACAACATGTACGAGAATCCATGGATAACGCAATGCGTTTACGCCAACGCGTAAGACATTTAAATAAGGCATTTGGCGTAAACATAATGCAAATCTTAAAAGATTTTGGTGTAAAAGGAGGTGTAGTGAGAGATCCAATTTGCGTCGTTAGAAATGTTTTTAGTGGAAGGATTGTTGGTAAGGAGAAAAAAGGTGAACCGGGAGCATGGCAAAATGTTTCCAGGCATATGATTGTTGTAAGCGGCCTTGCAAGAGCAATGGCTGAAAATTTCACACAAGACCAAAACGAACTTGACAGGATAGAATTAGCAGGGATGGTGCATGATGCCGGCAAATTTGCAGAAGGAGTTGCAAAAGGGCAAGGCGGTGACATTATGCAAATAATAAAAAGAGTTTCTGCGGAAACTTCAGAAGAACTTCACAGGAGAGGAGTGCCTGGAAATGTGACGGCTTTATTCCCGGAATTCAGCATGGAGTTTTTCAAGAATATAGACGAAATCAGGCTGAGAATGCAAAATGGAGAAGGGGTAAGCATGGACGAGATTCTGACATTTTTACTTTTCTGTGCGGATTATTATGTTGAGGGGCAAACAATAACAGATATAGATACAAGACATAATGGAATTATTACCAGATGTAAGACGGATGAGGAACGAATGACTGCAGATTATGATTATGAAAATATGAAAACGGCAAGAGATTTTCTTGCTGAAAAATTCGGTATTGGCCGGGAAGAATTTACGGACAAATTAAAAGAAATGATGGCTCAGTCAAAATGACACCCTGTAGACTCTTCAAGCTCATCAAATGTCTTCAGCCCCAATTCGTTTCCCATAACCTCTCCATCTATTTTCCAAATAGGATATTTAAGAATCCCTTCTTCTGCGCATTCATCCTCGTGGAAATCGCAATTAACATAATTGATATATTGAAAATCCGTGCCAAACATCTTCTTCTGATTTTGACATACATCGCATTGGTCCGATCCGTACATGACAGCTCCGGAATCCGCGATACACTCTGCGAAATCCTTATAGCTGGTGGTCCCCTCCGCACACCCAACTAGAAACAGCACGGCGATTATTATAAGAATTTTTTTCATAAAATCTTCTTCTGCAACTCTCCTAATACAACACTTCCCCTGGCGTATAATTATCCAAATTCTCCTCTCCAATCAGCTTCACAACTTCCTCAACAACCTGATCAAAAGGAACCGCCTTTTGTTGTCCTTTCGCCATACCGCGAACAATAACAACGCCTTCGCGAACTTCCGTAATACCCATAATCAAAGTGTAAGGGACTTTAAACTTATCGGCCAACCTCATTTGCGCCTTCATACTGCCTTTCCCAAGCGCGCCGACAGTTTTGATTCCTCTTTCGCGTAATTGATTCATAAGGGTTAAAGATTTCCTTTTCGCGTCATCGCCCAATTGAGCGACAAAAACATGAAGATCATCTTTGGAAGGAACAGTGATGCCCTCTTTTTTCATATGAGCGATAATCCTCTCAAGACCTCCGGAATATCCAACCCCCGGAGTCGGTATTCCGCCCATAAGCTCGGCAAGTCCATCGTAACGACCACCTCCGCCGATTGCGTTTTGCGCGCCTTCGGTTTTATCCCAGAACTCAAAAACCGTACCCGTATAATAATCTAGTCCTCTAACAAGTTTCGAATTTTCGACATATTCAAGTTTTAACTCATCCAAATATCCTTTCAACTTGGTATGGAATTCGACACAAGTCGGACATCTGTATTGCTCGAACTTGGGTGCCAATTCGGCAAGAATTCGGCAATCTTCCGCCTTACAGTCGAGCAAGCGGAGAGGGTTCTTGTGCAAGCGGTTCCTGCAATCTTCACAAAGCGATCTTTCTTTGCCGATATAGAAATTAACAAGCTCTTCTTTATATTTGGCACGACATTTCGGACATCCGATATTGTTGATTTGTATGCTGAAAAGATGCGCGATTCCAAGATCATCATTGATTCTGTTTGCGAAATCGATTATTTGCGCATCAAGAGCAGGATCGCTCTCTCCGATTATCTCAATACCAAATTGCCAAAACTGCCTATAGCGTCCTTTTTGCGGCTTGTCGTAGCGGAAATGAGGTTCGATATAATAAAGCTGAACCGGTTGAGGCAACTCCTTCATACCATTTTCTATATACGACCTGATGACTCCTGCCGTTCCTTCGGGCTTAAGCGTTAAGCTTCTGCCACCTTTATCTGTAAATGTGTACATCTCCTTATCGACGATGTCAGTCGAGTTGCCAATCCCGCGCTGAAAAACTTCGGTAAACTCAAAAATAGGGGTTGTGATTCGTCTGAATCCGCACTGGCGCGCCCTGTGTCTAACGACTTTCTTGATGAATGTAAAATACTCGTGATCTTCCGGAAGAATATCGTGAATACCGATAGGGGTTTGCAGCTTCGTAGCGGTTGGTTGTTGTGGTTGCGCGGGGTTAGAATTTCCTTCATCAGACATATTGAAAAAAATTAAGGATAGAAAGCCTAAAAATTATTATACTTGTTTTATGGATTAAGTAAAATGGTTTTTAGCAGGCCGTCCGAAACATGGTGGAGGACGGCCCTAAAAAATATTGATTAGCACATCAGGCAGTAAACTTTGTTTTAATTCGATCATGTAACGGAGCAACAAAAGGGGTGGTACGATTTGTACCACCCCTTGTTGACTCGGCCGTCCTGTGTAAGAAATCGTAGCGTTGTATACACTTTTCAGCGTGACAATAATTTAGCGAATAAGGCAAGAAACTTTGGATAAAATGTGGTTGAAAAGATCACATAAACCAAAGTTTCTATG
>JBAYGX010000017.1:0-18434 GCA_041666465.1 Candidatus Altimarinota bacterium | reverse complement strand
CCTCAATTCAACGATACAAATGCCATCGGACACACCTGTATTAACAGTAATTGACGCAGGCAATGCCGCATTAGCCGCCGCAAGAATTCTAGGATTAGCAGACGATAAATTATCGTCAAAAAACCGCGAATATATCACGAAAATCAAGGCGAATTTCTAATCTTTACTAGCTCACTAGTTTACTAAGTCCTAGGTCCTCTCTTTACTTCTTCAACTTCCCCATTATGCTCACCGCAATTTCTCCTCTCGACGGTCGTTACGCACGCAAACTCGATCCGCTCCGCGAATATTTTTCCGAAGCCGCTTTGATAAGAGCAAGGATTTATGTCGAATGCACATGGCTCGTTTTTTTATGTAATGACGCAAAACTCAAAGGAACGAGGAAAATCACAAAAGAAGAGGAGAAAATACTGAACTCATTTTGGAAAGATTGGGATGAAAAATCTCTTAGTTTCTATATGCGTGCAAAGGAGATTGAGAAGGTAACAAACCACGATGTTAAATCTATCGAATATCTCATGAAAGAGGAGATGAAGAAGACCTCACTCAAGGATTTGATCGAATTCGTACATTTCGCTTGCACATCTGAAGATATAACCAATTTGTCTTATGCAGTTTTGCTTAAAAAATCTATCGAGGAAGTATTTTTACCAAAACTGAATGGACTCAATAAACGTCTAACCGACCTCGCAAAAGAGTTCCAGAAAGTCCCAATGATGGCACACACACACGGTCAACCTGCAAGCCCAACAACAGTTGGGAAAGAGATCAAGGTCTTTGTAAAAAGATTGGAACGCCAAATCACACAACTCAAGAAACAAACGCATCTAGGCAAAATAAACGGCGCAACAGGCAACTATAATGCTCACATTGCCGCATATCCGGAAGTAAACTGGGTAAAAGTGAGCGAAGGCATGACTGAGAAACTTGGTTTAACAGCAAATCTTTACACTACGCAGATAGAATCACACGACTACCTTGCTGAAATTTTCCATAATATCATTCGCATAAACACAATTTTGATAGATCTTGACCGCGACATTTGGAATTACATCGCAAAACATTATTTTAAACAAAAAGTTATTGCCGGAGAGGTCGGTTCTTCAACCATGCCACATAAGGTTAATCCGATAGATTTCGAAAACAGCGAAGGGAATCTCGGAATTGCAAACGCCATATTGAGCTTCATGGCGGAAAAACTTCCTACTTCAAGAATGCAAAGAGACTTAACCGATTCAACAGTATTGCGAAATATGGGCGTTGGGATAGGGCATAGCTATTTGGCTTACGACAGCACAATGAAAGGCTTGAGCAAGCTGGAAATCAACACTCAAGCAATAGATGCAGACCTTAACGACAACTGGGAAGTTCTTGCCGAACCGATCCAAACGGTAATGCGTAAATATAAGGTCGAAGGCGCTTATGAAAAATTAAAAGAGCTTACGAGAGGAAAGAAACTGGATCAAAAAGCTTTTCATAAATTTATAGACACATTGAAGATTCCGGAGAAGGATAAGAAAGCATTAAAAACTCTTACTCCCCATACCTATATAGGATTAGCGGGAAAGATGTAATCTGTTGCAAATCTGACGCATCGAACTTGACATCGGCGAGCTTTTTTGTCAAAATAGCACTCTTTTTTATAAAAACATGTCAAACATTTGTACGCCATGTAGCAAAGAATTACTAACGAAAAAAGCATTGGGATATGCTAGTTCGTCATTGGATGATGAAAATCTGAGAAGAAATGTGTTAGAAGCGATAACAAGAATTTTGAACCGACTTCCAGCAATAATACTTACATATCGACAACTCACAACTCAATGCTTCACTCAAACAGAAATAGAAACAGAAAACATACGAGTAGCGTTCCCGGATCATAAAAAAATCATAGACCATACAAGAGAAGAAATTTGTTGTGAATTAAGATGCGTATTATATGCAGATTATATTCAAGCATTCTTACTGAAATTAATCGCATATATGAAAACAAATAATCCTGAAAAACATTGGGGCCTCGGATCAATTGCGAAAATCAATGAGATACAAGGTAATACATTTTATTATCAATGGAAAAATTACATTGCTTTTAACGACCCGGAAAGGGAATTCGAAGAAAGAATACTTAAAAAACTACCAGAAAAATGGCAAAGAATGTACAAACCAAAGAACTTCTGCGAATACAAATGGGGGGATATGACAGATGAAGATATCGCAAAAGTATTGAGCAACCTAGAAAAGAAAGGCAAACCAGAAGAAAAATGGGGATTTGGTTCAATAAATCACTGGACCAAAAACGGACAAGCTATAGGGAAAAGCTTCTATAATAAGTGGATAAAGATCACAGCAGGAAAAGATCATGTAGAAGAATTTAAAAATAGAATTTTGCCTCATATGCCAGAAGAATTAAAAAGAACATTTAATCATACAGAACAGGTACAATGGGCAAAAATGGGAGACGAAGAGCTTGCAGCAATATTAACAGGACTAAAAAAAGACATGGATCCAGCAATGCATTTATGGGGAGTAGGATCAATAAAAACCTGGTGTTTAGAAGATGGTAAACCGCTCGGCCGCGGTTTTATAATTTCTGGGGAAGACTCTGTGATGACAAAACAGCAAAAATAAGACATGCAATGGGTATAAAGCGCAGGGTAGTTGGAGAGCGTAGATTCTCAAGAATACTAAACCACTTACCAGAATCTTGGAGACGAAATTTCACAGGAGCTCACGAAAGATCTTGTAAATAGATTACATGGTGTTAAAATCACATCAGTTCTTTTGAAAATCTCATTTTAAATGCGCACTCAAGCGGCAATCACCGCTTGGCAGGAAGAAGAAAACAGGCGTCAGTTTTCAGCTCCCAGCTATCAGGACAAAAACTGATAACTGTAAGCTGTGAGCTGTAAGCTGTCCTAGACCTTCCCGACGACAAAACGCCGTTCCCAAATGCAATTAAGCACTATCCAAGGTGGTACCTGTTGCTATCACAAGCGACCCATGGAAAAACGTACCTCTTTTTTTGCGTTTAACTAGCTAACTAGAAACTAGATTACTATCTCTTAACTTCATCCCTATGTTTACCCCCGTCGACCCAAAACAATCTTTCCCTGTCCTAGAAGAAAAACTCATAAAACACTGGAAAAAAGAAAAAACTTTCGAAAAATCAATCTCAACAAAATCCAAGAAAAAAGAGTATGTCTTTTATGACGGCCCTCCATTCGCAACCGGACTTCCTCACTATGGCCACATTCTTGCCGGCACATTGAAAGATGTCGCTCCAAGATACTGGACAATGCGCGGATATAGAGTTGAACGTAAATTTGGTTGGGACTGCCACGGCCTTCCGGTCGAATACGAAGTTGAAAAAGAGCTCGGACTTTCCGGTAAAAAAGATATTGAAGAAAAATACGGCGTACATAAATTCTGCGAAAAATGCCGCTCTATTGTCTTAAGATACACAAAAGAGTGGGAAGAAACTGTCGAAAGGATGGGAAGGTGGGTTGATTTCCGAAACGATTACAAGACGATGAATCCGGAGTACATGGAAACAATCTGGTGGGTATTTAGACAATTGTGGGATAAGGGACTTCTTTACGAAGGTCACAAATCTATGCACATATGTCCTCGTTGTGTAACTCCTCTTTCAAACTTTGAGGTCACACAAGGTTATAAGGATATAACTGACCAATCGGTCACAGCCAAATTTAAGCTCGACGGAGAAGAAAACACATATATTCTCGCGTGGACAACAACCCCTTGGACACTTCCGGGTAATTTTTTCCTAGCGGTCGGAAAGAATATCCAATATGTAAAAATTGAACTTGATGGCGAAAAATTAATTTTAGCAAAAAATCTCCTCGAAAAAGTCTTAGGAACACAAGAATATAAATTAATAAAAACTTTTAAAGGATCCGAGCTAGAAGGCAAAACTTACGAACCACTCTTGCCATATTACGCACATACCAAGAAAGATGGCGGATTCAAGATAGTATTGGCAGATTTCGTATCCACAGAAGATGGTACAGGAATAGTGCACATAGCTGGTGGATATGGTGAAGACGATATGGTCCTTGTGAAAAAACAAGGTTTCCCAATCATCCAACATGTCGGAATGGATGGGAGATTCAAACCGGAAGTAAAAGAGTTCGTAGGAGAAGAAGTTAAACCATCAGATGATCCGATGAAAACGGATCGAAAAATGGTCGAATTTCTTAAGTCAAAGAACAAAGTATTTAAAGCGGAAACTTATCGTCACTCATATCCGCATTGTTGGAGATGCGATTCACCATTACTTAATTTTTCAACTACATCTTGGTTCGTAAAAGTTCTCGATATAAAAGAGAAAATGTTGAAAGCAAATCAGAAAATAAACTGGGTACCTGATCACTTAAAAGACGGTCGTTTCGGCGACTGGTTAGAGAATGCTCGCGACTGGTGCATAAGCAGAAATCGTTTTTGGGGCACACCACTTCCAATCTGGCGAGCTGAAGATGGCGAATGCATCTGCATAGGTTCGATAAAAGAACTTGAAAAACTTTCCAAAGAAAAAGTAACAGATTTGCATAAACACTATGTCGACAAAATAGAAATCAAAAAAAACGGAAAAACATACAATAGAGTTCCTGAGGTTCTAGACTGCTGGTTTGAGTCTGGATCCATGCCTTACGCACAAGAACATTATCCTTTTCAGAACAAGGCTAGATTTGAGAAAAATTTCCCGGCGCAATTTATCGCAGAAGGACTCGATCAAACAAGAGGTTGGTTTTATACACTTGTCGTCCTCGGTACCGCACTTTTCAATAAAAGCCCTTTCAAGAATGTAATCGTAAACGGACTTGTACTTGCAGAAGACGGAAAAAAAATGAGTAAAAGATTAAAAAACTATCCTGAACCGGGACTTGTATTCAACAAATACGGAGCAGACGCACTTCGTTTCTACATGATGAATTCTCCTGTAGTAAAAGCTGAAGTTTTAAGATTCTCGGAAAAAGGCGTGGAAGAGGTTGTTAAAAGTATGCTTCTACCATTATGGAACTCTTATAGTTTCTTCGTGACTTATGCAAACATAGACAAATGGACACCCAAGAAAACAGCAAAAACAACAAACAAACTCGACAAATGGATCTTGTCCGAACTTCAGATTCTGATAAAAGATGTCACAAAACAAATGAACGCTTATGACCTTCAAAAAGCTACAGATCCGATCCAAAGATTTATCGACAATCTTACAAATTGGTACATAAGGAGATCCCGAAGGAGATTCTGGAAAAACGAGAATGATTCCGATAAAAATTCCGCATACAAAACGCTTCATGAAGTGTTAACAACCGTTTCGAAGATACTCGCACCTTTTTGCCCATTTATAAGCGAAGAGATTTTCCGAAATTTAACCGGTAAAGAATCAGTTCATCTGGAAGATTGGCCAAAAGCGAAAGAAGCATTAATAGATAAAAAATTAAGCAAAGAAATTGCCGTAACTCGAGCAATCGTAACACTCGGTCATGGTGTAAGATCGCAAAAACAGATAAAAGTACGCCAACCTCTAAAAAAAGTTAGAGTCGCACTCCCAACACACCTACATACGAAATTCGAAGAAAATGTAATAAAGGAAGAACTTAATGTAAAAGAGTTCGAAATCCTAAAAGACGCATCTCTCGTCGCCGAAATGAAGGTTACTCCAAACGCAAAAATTCTAGGTCCAAAATTTGGAGGAAAAGTTCAAGAGATTATAAGAGCTTCGCGAGAAGGAAAATTTGAAATCTCAGGTGATAAAGTGAAAATTTGCGGAATCGAACTTTCAGGCGATGAGGTTCAACTTGGATATCAAGGCAAAGAAGGATTTGATGTCGCAAGTGAAAACGGAATAGTTGTCGCACTCGATACGACCATAACAGAAGAGCTGAAACAAGAGGGGATTGCTCGTGACATAATAAGGTTTATACAAGATATGCGAAAAGAAGCCGGCTATGAAGTTGCCGATCACATATTTGTCGCAATAGAGACAAGAAACGAAGCCTTAAAAGCAATCATAAAATTTGAGCACTACATAAGTGGTGAAACTCTTGCAAATAAAATAGCCGACACAATTCAAGGCAACGAATGGGATCTAGAAAAAGAACTCGATGTGGAAGACGAGAAAGTCAAGATTGCGATTCGCCGATAAAAGTTGCGTAAAATTCCCAATCCATAATAGGTTTAAGCCTATCATCCTTGTCAACTTTGCCAAAAGCTATCTTTTGTTCAACAGCTCTCCTGTCATCAAGATGGAAAGTCATCTCGCCAATCGCAATACCAAAAGGAGTAAAAAAGACACCGGAATCAACAACTGCCATATCGTTGTAACTTCTTCTGCCAACAAACTCCGCCCATCTCGTAAAAGGAGCAAAGGTCGTAACCGCAAATGTCCTTGCAGGACAAGAATAATCACCACGAATACCAATGATATACCTTTGATTTGCAACAAAAGCTTTCCATCTTGAAAAAGGAGGGACTATAGAAGCTTTTCCAGAAAAACAAACACTGGGCGGATCCTGAATTGGAAATAACTGCCAAGAAAAATAATCCTGATGAATATGTTTTTGACGATCAGTAAAAACATCCAAAGGGACGCTTCTATCAATAACATCAATCTGTTGTCTTGTTGAACTTTGAACAAAACGATATTCACCAAGCGCATCTCTAACAGAAACTCTTACAGAATCAATCTGCTCACACCCATCTACAGCGCACAAATCAATATTTTCAATAAATCTTATACGATTTGGTGCGCACTTAAGTTCATTAAAAGACGGACTTGGTAAACTAAGCTTAAACATTCAAAATATTTAATGGGGCACAATTTAATCAAAATCAATCAAAATTGCAATTCAAACCGATAACAAGTAAAATCCTGACCGACAATAAAAACAAAATCTATGCTAAAAAGAACAGGTCTTGCCATAGGTATGAACATGGGCGCACTATGGGCAGTATCCATGCTTCTCGATAAGTTTACCTACGAAGGAGGGATAATATTCCTTCTCATTGCAGGTATAATAATGGGGATTCTGAACTCATGCATGAAACCTATAATAAAATTCCTGTCTTTCCCGTTAATATTCTTCAGTGCAGGACTTTTTTTGATAGCTATAAACGCAATTGTGCTATGGATACTTGACTATATCCTAACGGTACTAGATTTTACAGGAGTAGATCTGAAGATAGAGGGTACCTTGACTTATTTATGGGCTGCCATTATCTTTGGCGTCGTCAATTGGCTCGAGAGATGGCTCCTTAAAGAGTAACCGGCTTATCTCTTCTCTTTATCTTCATCCCATCTTTACTAGCTAACTATCTTCACTAGGTTCCTAAGTCCTAACTAACTCATCTCCCATGAAAACCGCATTACTAGCATTACACATAACAGTTTCAATCCTCCTGATATTCGCAATTCTTATACAGCAAAGAGGAACGGGACTTTCCGCTACATTCGGAGGAGGTGGAAGTAATTTCTATGCCGCAAAAAGAGGTGCCGAAAAAATACTTGGCATTATAACAATAGTTTTGGCCGTTCTATTTGCAGGATTATCATTGAGCATGCTGTTTGTATAAATATTTGGAGTTTCGCGTCCTTGCACTGAAGGTGCTCCGCTAATCGCTTCGCGCTCGTATGAAGAAAATCAAAAAAATCCTCAATTTAATAAAGGCAATATTCGGCTTGTCGTTAAAAACGATAAAATCTTTTTCAAGTAAAGAAAAAATAGCCTCAATTATAGTTGTAATAATGATGATGATAGTAATAATTCCATCTATTTTTGGCGATGAAAGACTCTCAAATGTAACGAATGAAGATCCCCAAGCGATAACTCTTTACTCGGAAGGACTGATAGGCCAATTAACTCATTTAAATCCGGTATTCACGGAATTTAACGAGGTTGATCAAGACATAAGCAGCTTGATTTTTTCAGGCTTAAGCAAATACGACCAACTTGAAGGGAAAGTCGTTGAAGATATAGCCACACACACATTAAGCGAGGATAAAAAAACTTATACTTTTACACTAAAAAACAATATCTATTGGCATGACGGAGTGGAAGTAACGGCAGACGACATATATTTTACTTATCATGATGTAATTCAGAGTACGGATTTCCAAAACCCTATCTTGAGAGCGAATTTTGAAGGAGTTCAGATTGAAATAGTTGACAGCAGAACGATAAATTTCACGCTTGATCAGCCAAACTCATTCTTTTTCACATATACAACCGTGGGATTGTTACCAAAACATATTCTGGAGGATGTCCCGATATCCGAGCTCGATACAAATGATTTCAACAAGAATCCGATAGGAACAGGCCCTTATAAAGTAAAAGGACCATACGAAAGCGTTGCGGATACGGAACAGGTAGTGGAATTGGAAGTTTTCCCACAGTATTATGGGGAAATACCACAAATAACCAATATTAGATTTCATACATTCCCTGATTCGGAAACTCTTTTGGATAACGAGGGACAGTGGCACGGAACTGCAAGAATACCAAAATACATGTTAATACAAGCACAAACTGATCGTCTTACCGCCTACGAATACGAACTCCCTCAATACACAGCTTTATTTATGAATACTGACTCGGAATTTCTGACAAAAAAGAATGTCAGATTGGCGATTTCAAAATCGATAGACAAAGGATACCTTATAGATCAAATAGGATATACAAAAGCGATAGACACACCTCTTCTTGAGCTAAATCAGGATGACTGGATTCACCAAACGGATATAGAACAAGCAAACGGAGCATTATATGATGCGGAATGGTACTTGAACGACGATGGAATAAGAGAAAATTACGAAGGAGACACACTCACCTTAAGACTTTTAAGAAGAACATTTACGGATGAAGATCAAGAAGAGGTATCCGCCATGACCGCGGAAATAATCAAAAACCAACTCGCAAATATAGGTATAGAAGTCATTATAGAGGCTTACGATAATGAAACGATACAAGAAAAAATCCAAGCCAGAGATTACGATTTGCTTTTATATGGACAGAACTTAGGCTATAATCTCGACACTTATTCCTACTGGCACTCAAGCCAAGCTACGGAATACGGATTGAATCTTTCAAATTACAGGAATCCAAACGCTGACGCGCTGATCGAGAGAATAAGACAAACATTCGACGAAAACGAAAGAATGGAAATCATGTCCGACCTGGCGGAAGCAATAGCGGAAGATATCCCGGCGGTATTCCTCTACACCCCAAGTTATTACTTCTTGGTGGATGAAAGGGTACAGGGAGTTGAAATAGAGAACTTGAGATTCCCTTCTGATAGATTCGGAAACATAGCAAATTGGTATTTTAATTAATCAAAAAATATGCAAGCAATATTCATTCGTGACATCAAAGGTGTCGCACACAAAAACGACATAAAAAATGTAAAACCGGGATATTTACATAACTACCTTCTACCAAAGGGGATTGCGGTTCCGGCAACACCTGAAAAACTGAAGAACATTGCCGAAAAGAAGGCTAAAGAGGCAATGAGAATTGAGGAGTTGGAGAAGAATGCAGCGGAAGTTGAAAAGAAACTTTCAAAATCTAAAATTGAGATTTCAAGAGACGGTACTGAAAAAGGCAAGTTATACGCAGCAATTGCGGAGAAAGATATTATCGACGCAATAAAAGAGCAATTAAAAATCGAACTTGGTATGTCGAATATCAAGCTGGAGAAACACATTAAAACAACAGGTGATCATACGGTTGAGATAATTCTACCTCAAGACCACAAAGCGAATTTGCGCGTTACGGTAGTAACTAAATAATGGATAAAATTCTCAGTTTAGACTATGGAAAGCGCAGAACAGGCGTCGCTGTAAGTGACGGTACTCATAGTATTGCCTTTACAAGAAACACTCTCTCCTTTCGAAAAGAAGAAACTTTAGTTAAAGAAATTGCAAAAATTTGTGAACTTGAGAATATAAAAAAAATTGTAATCGGACTACCTTGTAACATGAGGGGCGAAAACACTCCTCAAACAGAATCTACCGTCGCATTTGCAGAAAGGCTTAAAAACCATACAAAAGATATAGAAATAGAGATGTTTGATGAAAGATTAAGCAGCCTTCAGGCACAAAAATCCTTGGTTGAAAAGAAAATGAAAAAATATTCGGAAATCGACTCAATAGCGGCACAGATTATTTTGCAGGCTTATTTGGATAAAAATAAACGAACAAAAAGGTAGGTATAAAGCTATAAAGAGCGAGTAGACCCCAATTGGCAATATCTATAAGATTATTTGTCGTGAAAACAAGTGCATCTCTAAAATTCATAAGACCAAGTTCGTACCCACCATCTGAATAATTATTTGGTCCCCACTCCGACCAGAAACTATAACTGACAAAGATAGGTAATTTTCTAATGAAAATTGCAAAAACTAAAAAAATGACAACACCAATTGAAATTTTTATTTTTTTCATAACTGTTTTTTAAGAATCTTTATTCCCGGCAACTCTTTCCCTTCAAGAAACTCAAGCATTGCACCTCCTCCTGTTGAAATGTGGGTAAATTGCTCTTTCGATATGCCGAATTTACCGATGGCATCAATCGTATCTCCACCTCCCAAAATCGTTATACCTTTACAATTGGCGACAGCCTCGGCAATTTTATAAGTACCTTTTTCAAAAGGGGAGTACTCATAAAGCCCAATCGGTCCGTTCCAAATAACCGTCCCGGCAGTTTTTATAATCTCGCAAAACCTCTCAATGCTTTTCTCTCCAATATCAAGAATTTTCATATCTCCTTCCACATCATGGACGGGAACATGCGCAGTCTCTGCAACTTCACTCGGCTCACTAGCAACAATACAATCTGAAGGAAGTATGAATTTTTCCTTATTCTCTTCAGCCAACAGCATAATTTCTCGAGCAATTTCGGCCTTATCAAATTCGCATAAGGATTTCCCAACATTATGTCCGGCTGCATTCAAAAATGTATTTGCCAAACCCCCACCTATCAAAAACGCATCCGCCTTACCTATGAAATTTTTAAGCACACCAATCTTTGTATCTATTTTTGCCCCACCCATAATCATAACAACAGGCTTCTTCGGAGCTTTAAGTAGGGAAGAAAGTACCTTAATCTCGCGCTCAAGCAACAAGCCGGCATAAGCCGGCAAGAAATCAGCCAAACCGACAGTCGTAGCATGCGCCCTATGCACAGTCCCAAACGCATCGCTCACAAAAACATCACCCAATTCCGCAATCTGCTTGGTAAATTCCCGATTATTCAACTCCTCACCATGATAGAAACGAGTATTTTCAAGCATCAAAATCTCACCATCCTTCATCGAATTAACCATATATTTCACACCTTCGCCTATACATTCGTGAACCTTCTTAACAGGCATTTTGATAACCTGAACCAGTTTTTGTGCAACTTTATCAAGTCTCAAGTCATCAGTAACTTTGCCCTTTGGTCTCCCCATATGTGACATAATAATCACTCGCGCTCCTCTTTCAACCAAATACTTAATCGTCGGAACAGCCTCGCGAATTCTCGTAGCATCGGTAACATTTCCATCATCATCGGTTGGCACATTAAAATCGACTCTTAAAAGTATTTTTTTGCCTTTCGGATCTAGATCGTGGAGGGTTCTTAGTTTCATTTTTGTTTAAATTAAGGAGTTTAGAGGCAACCAAAACGGCATTATAACCTTTTTCCACTCTCATCATCGCATCTCCCATTTTTCTTACCATAAGAACTTCAAAAACTATCGGAACATCTGTCGCAAGTTGCACTCTCATAATACCATCGACACAAGCTCTACAAACCATATCATAATGATCGGTTTTGCCTTTTATAAGGCATCCGAGCGCGATAATCGCGGAACATTTCTTGGACAATTTTTTCGCCATTAGCGGTATCTCAAAAGCTCCTGGTACCCGCACAATCTTGTACTCCAATTTAAGCTCGTTCAAACCCCGCTCACAGCTTTCAAGAAGCTTTTCCGTAACAAAATCATTGAATTCCGAAACTATTACTCCAATCATCAGTGTAAGGACATGAAATATTCTTTACGCCATATTATCAAATCTCAGGCTGTCTGAAAACAAAGTTTGAGGACAGCCCTAAACAAACGGCGAATTTATATACGAAATATTGTTCTGTGCAACAGATAGCAGGAATATCGCAAAATATTCAAACAAATTTAAAAACAATGAATCCATTTTAAAAATGGTTATTCTCAAACAGTCTGTTCTCCTTTTATATAAAATTTCTTTCTTTAAGCCATTCGTACTTTGTTTCACCAGCTTGCGCCTCAAGCAACCTATCCAAATATCGCGCAATCATATCGACCTCTATATTAACTTCATCACCTTTTTTGACCTCACCTAAATTGGTATTTTTTAGAGTAAAATCGACCAGTGAAACCTCAAAATAATCGCTTCCCAACCCACTAATCGTAAGGCTAACTCCATTAACAGCAACAGACCCTTTTATTGCAAAAAATTTACTATAACTCTCCGGGAAATTTACTCGCAAGACGCATTTCTCAAAATTTAAAACCTCACCGACAAAATCCACATGTCCGGAAACCAGATGACCATCAACCTTCCCATTAAATTCAAGAGCAGACTCAAGATTAACCCTACATCCTTTTTTAATAAGTCCAAGATTGGTTTTATTTAAAGTCTCCTCCATAAGATCAAAACTCAAATCATCCTTTGCGGTTAAACAAACACCGTTAACAGAAACACTATCGCCGGGATTCAGCTTAAGAGCATGAGAGATTTTCAAATTGTCACCCAAAAAACTCTGAACAATCCCAATGGACCTAATAATACCTGTAAACATATTATTTTTTCTTTTTAACCAATGATCCCAAGTAAGCAACAACGGCCTTTTTCATCTTATCACCCTCTCGAAACTTCATTTTACCGATAGGTATACCTTCCTTAACAACCCTCAAGGCAGCTTGTTTAACATCATGTTTCCATTGTTTCTTTACATCATCGGGATACTTAACATCTCGTTTGTCGGCAAGAGGCCACCATGTCTTTTTAACAGGTGAAAGCTGTTCAATATCAAGCTCGTTCATCCCAAGCAAATCCATTATGTAATTTCTCGTTTCATTTGTATCGATAGGCAATTCGTCCAAAACAGCCTTACACATTGCGTCATGAAAATCCTTAATAACCATAGATTTTAAAGTTAAAAATCAAAAGAATAATATCACTTACCGATTCGAAAAGGAATGTTTCGCGTTCTTGCGCTTTTTCACTTTTTTTTAATGTCATCATGTTAAAACAGATACGCTTTTTATATTTTAACCCAACAAAAAATGCAGTACCTAAACAAAGTCATGCTGCTTGGGCACCTCGCGAGCGATCCCGAGAGTAAAAAAACGGAAAATGGAGGTTACACCATTACCAAGTTTTCCGTAGCAACAAACAAATCTTTTACAAACAAAAATGGTGAAAAAGAAGACAGGGCTCAGTTCCACAGAATTATCGCATGGAGAACTCTTGGTGATATCTGCGCCAAACACCTCACAAAAGGTAGCCTCGTTCTTGTCGAAGGCGAATTGACTTACAGAAACTACCAAGACAAAGAAGACAAGCGTCACTACATTACAGAAGTAACAGCGAACAAAGTTATTTTCTTAAAAATCAAAAAAAACCAAATCGAAATGACATCGGCGGAAGAAGACGAAAAATAAAACTTAGCACACTTTAATATATAGATAGGTAGGGGCAAAGAGCTTGGCCGATACAGCTAAGCTCTTTACTAATACAAAGCGGTAAAATACAATTCTCACGATGCAAAAACCGCTCTTTACAGTAATAATTCCAACATTCAACAGGTCGGAAATTCTGAATAAATGTCTTGATTCTTTAAACAAACAAACAATTCAGTTAAACGACATCCAGATAATAGTTATAGATGACGGGAGTACCGACCAAACTGAAGAAATCACCAAGAAATGAGCAAACATTTTTCCGAATTTCAAATACATCAGACAAGAAAATCTCGGACAAGGTAACGCGCGCAACAACGGACTCAAGCACGCGAAAGGAGAAATAATATTATTCATCGGCGACGATATCATTCTTGAGAATAATGCTCTTGAAAAACACAAGGAAGTGCACGATAAGCATTCCGAAACAAACTCTGCCGTACTTGGACTGGTCATTTGGCACCCCGAAATACAAATCACGGATTTTATGAAATGGCTTACTACAGGCAAAAAAGGAGGCTCTCAATTCGCATACGATTTACTTGAAGGAAAACAAGTTGCAGATTATAGATTTTTTTACACATCAAACATTTCACTCAAGAAAACATTGATTGATAAATACGAATTCGATCCCGACTTCAAAAATTACGGATGGGAAGACATCGAGCTGGGCTACAGGCTGACTCAAAAAGAAAATCTAAAAATTTATTTTGAACCTCTTGCAATAGGATATCACTATCATGAAATAAACGAACAAAGTTTGGAAAAAAGAATGATTTCGATAGGGGAATCGGCATGGATTTTTCAAAAAAAACACCCGGAATTAAAAATAGTTCCACCCAGATGGAAAAAGATGATTTTTAAAACAATTTCATCATCCCCAATTCTGTTTATTGCAAAGAAAATCAATAAAAATTTCTACTATCACGCACTCTCGAAGAAATTTCTACTAAAAGGTCTAAACAACAATAGACCCACTGCATGGTAACAATTCGTTACGAAATGCAACAAATTTGTGCGAAAATGCCAAAACGCGAGGAAGGCGTATCGGATTAGATACGACGACGAGCGATGAGGCATTTGTAGCCAAATTTGTAAATTGCAGTAGAAATGCTTACCGTGCAGTTGGTCTAATATGTTATAATCTCCCCGGCACACTCGAAAAATAAACAAAATAAAAATGAAAAAATATCTAGCAACACTTGTGCTAATAACACTTATCAGTACAACAGGTAGCGGTTGTCTTAAAAAAGACCAAACCACCACTACAAAAACGGAAAACATTGAACTTACAATGTATGGTCTTTTTGACGATTCCACGATTTTTCAACCGATAATACAGGCTTATGAAAGTGAACATACAAATGTAAAAATAACTTACAAACAATTTACAGATCCAAGTTCTTACCTCGATTTGGTTATTAACGAACTTGCGGAAGGCGAAGGCCCGGATATTTTCGCAATGCACAACAGCTGGATTTACGAACACTATAAAAAAGTTAATCCGATGGACTCAAGTTTGATGACCGCACAGGAACTTGAGGACACATTTGTTCAAACGGTTTCTGATGATTTTTTGAGGACCTACACGG
The DNA here is from genome assembly GCA_041666465.1 of Candidatus Altimarinota bacterium. GTDB lineage: Bacteria > Patescibacteriota > Gracilibacteria > UBA1369 > UBA12470 > XYC2-FULL-41-22. Next base: position 3,123 of record JBAYGX010000017.1, on the reverse strand, counting down.
ACGCGGAAGGCAATTCGGTAACAGCAATTTATGGACTTCCTTTATATGTTGATACAATAGCGCTTTACTACAATCAAGATCAGTTTGAAGATGCAATCCCTTCGAGAGGGGAGCCATCAACTACATGGGAAGGAATAAAGGACGATGTTTTTAAACTGACAAAAACCGACAACAGTTTCGAAAGATTCGAACAAGCGGGAATCGCAATGGGTAGATCGGATAATATTTTGCGATTTGTAGATATCCTTTACACATTATTTTTACAATACGGTACACAATTCTATGATGACGAATACAAAACATCTACGATAACCTCAACCGAAGTTTCAAGCACTTCAGGAGTTGTATCACCGGGGAAAGAAGCCTTGGACCTTTTTACATCTTTTGGAATTCCGAGTAACAAAAACTACTCTTGGAATGAGTACATTTCGGATCCACTGAGCGAAGAGCAAGAAATGATGGCTTTCGTGGAAGGAAAAGCTTCCATGATACTTGGCTATTCATATTTATATGAACAACTGGTCAACCTTATAGAAACCGAACAGAAAAAAGGCACATCCACAATAGACGCCGACACTATTAAGATTACTGATGTTCCGCAAGTATACGATCCGGAAACAAGTACCGAAAAAAGAGATGTATACGCAAGTTACTTCGCTTATACGGTTTCAAGAACATCCGAATATCCGGATGAAGCCTGGGATTTCTTGGAATTTTTAACATCAGCGGAAAACGAACAATATTATTTTGAAGAAACACATAGACCTTCATCGCGAAGAGATTTGCTTGAAGAACAAATGAAAGACCCTGTATATGGAGTATTCGCCAAACAAGTCGGATTTGCGGAAACAATACCTATAGCGGATGCTGAAAAATATGAAGAAATATTCAAAGAGGCAATAAGTTCGGTACTGGCGACTGTAAAAGTGGAAACGGCTTTGAGTACGGCGGAAGAACAAATTAATGCAATAATGCCAACAGATGGTCTTTTTCCAAATATTCTTGCGGAAGAATAAAGAACTTTTTAAAAACATTGATTTAATAAAAGTTGCGAAACTGCTGTTTTATGGAGCGATTTTCACTCTGCCTTTTCAAATATCCACAATAATTAGCCAACCCGAAATTTATTTAAGCGGACAATCAAATCATTTCAACAATGCAACACTATACCTTACCGATATTTTGATCATATTAAGCGCTGTTTTTTTCTTTCCGGTTAAATCGAAAATCGAAATCGGAGATAAGATAATGTTTTTCACGCTAATCGCCTTGGGAATTTTAATATTTATTTTAAATATAAAAAGCGACATTTTCCCAATATACTGGCTCGTATTCAGATTATTAACTTTTGCTATTACTTATCTGCTTCTTGTAAACAGAATAGCGACAAAAGAAAGCCTTTATAAGGTGCTTTTACTTGCAGGCTCAATCCAAGCAATAATTGCAATAATGCAATTCACCAACCAACGCAGTATCGGACTTGAAATGCTTGGAGAACCGAATTTAAGCGCAAGTAATATTGCGAAAATAGATGTGAATGACACGAAAATGATAAGAAGTTACGGAACAATGCCTCACCCAAATGTACTCGCAGGACTTCTGACAATCGCAATTATTTTGGGTGCGAAATTCAAAAGGTGGATGCCATTTCTTGGCTTATGCACAATAGGGATCGTACTCACATTCTCAAGATCGGCAATACTTGCACTAGCAACATGCGCGATATTATTCGCATTATTTAATACGAAATCACTAATTGTTTTTTGTAAAAAACATTATTTGATATCGTTAACAACGATTCTCTTAATCGCAACAATGGGATTTTTCACTTATCCAACATTAAAATCACATCTATTAAGCACATATGAAATAAACGAAAGATTCGAACAACTTCCAATAGCAATTTCCGTAATAGAAGAAAACTTTTTGGGAATCGGATGGCAAAACTACACAAACCTAATTCAGAAATACACGGAAAACAAAATCGATCCTTGGGAATACCAACCGGTACACAACATATATTTATTAGCAACATCGGAACTTGGCATAATCGGAATCGCACTAATACTCTTTATGCTTTTTTATACAACCGTAAGCACAAAAGACAAATACATAAAATATGCAATCATAGCCGTATGCATAATAGGTCTTTTTGATCACTATCCGTACACCCTTTACCAAGGGCAATTACTAACAATCATTCTCCTTTCGCTTTCTCTATCGAAGGATATCCGGCCAGAAAAGATTTAGAATCCATATCTTTCTTGCCCTCCAATTGTAACCGACGAACCTCAACGACGCCTTTTTTAGTCTGTATATGAATTTTATTATTTTCAATCTTAATATCCCCGGCATTACCAAAATCTTTCATCGTACAACCATCAATTTCCGACAATATAAGCCTCTTGCCATCAATACGACAGAAAACCCCGGGCCACCCATAAAACGCACGATATCTTCGTAAAATTTCGTCACAATCCATTCCAACAAAAGAAATTTTACCATCCTCTTTGTCGATTTTTTTACAATACGAAACATCCTTTTCGTTTTGCGCAACAGCCTTATACGAATCGAAATCGGAAACGACATTATGTAAAAGTTTTGCTCCTGTAATAGATAATTCGCCACTTAATTCAACAAGATTTTTTCCATTAATAGAAACCTCTTTTTTGGCATACACAGGCCCACTATCCATTTTTTTACGAACAGCCATAACCGAAACACCGGTTTTCTCACATCCATCGAGGATAGCTGACTGAATAGGGGATGCTCCTCGATATTTTGGCAATAAAGAAGCATGTAAATTGAGTATTTCTTTTTTAGCCAAAGAAAACCATTTGTCAGTTAAAAGTTGTCCATAAGCAACAACCACAATGAAATCAGGCTCCACATTTCTAACCATATCGATAACATCATCGCCGTTAATATTACCAGGCTGAATTATTGTAATATTTGAATTTTCAGCCAGTATTTTTACAGGAGAAGATACCAAAACAGCTTTCCTTCCAACGGGCTTATCGGGTTGAGTTATCACAGAAGAAACTTCGACAGAAGAATCTTCCAAAAACATTCGCAATGAAGGAACTGAAAACTCCGGAGTTCCGAGGAAAATAATTTTTGTTT
>JBAYGX010000016.1:0-19044 GCA_041666465.1 Candidatus Altimarinota bacterium | reverse complement strand
TGCATAAATATCCACTTCGATTTCGCTTTCACCGGTTTCGATTGTGCTTAACGACGAAGGAGATGTGATTGTAATTGTTGGTGAGTTCGCGATTGTTTCCGCCGTGTGCACATCGTCCATTAAGGATGGCGGCAGTTCGATATTCCCGGCTTCAGCCTGGCTTGCTATCCAGTTTTGAACGCCTGTTACCCAAGAAGGATATTGTGCAAAATCATATCCGTATATTCTGTATGTTACCTCTTTTTTAGACCCTTCCGGCGTGTACTGTGTTGCGATTTTCCCGGAATCCGAGTCGATAATGTATTTCATATATCCGTCGTCTATTTCCGTTGGTACCGCGAAACTTGCGAAAATTTCGGTTTTTATAGCGTCCGACGGAGTGTATTCCGAAGGCAGTTTACCGGTCGCTTTACTTACGGCTACTTCTTTTATCCCGGCTGGGCGAGGGAAATCTTTTGCCGGGGTGTCTTTAAGCGCATTTGTCATAAATTCCTTCCATATCGGACCGCCTGTTGAGTAACAACTTGCATTTGCGGACATGCCGCTACCACTTGAATTGCCAACCCATACGCCAGCTAAAAGATCCACCGTATAACCGATTACGACTCCATTATCCGGCATCATGTCGTCGTTATTGCTTGTTCCACTTTTTGCTGCGGCGAATTGCCCACTTACTCTTAGGTTTGAGCCGAGGTTGTAAGTGTCGTCCGAAAGGACATTCGTTATTAGATATGCGACTTGTTCATCCAATACCTGCGTTCCTTGTCCTTCTTCCCACTGTTCAAGAATGTCGCCATCCATGTTTTCCACTTTCAAAATGGGTGTTGCCTCGCGGAAATATCCGCCATTGGCGAAAACCATGTAGCCATTTACCATTTCAAATAGGCTGACTTCCGCCGAGCCGAGTACGATAGTGTAACTGTAATTATTATCATGATTTAAGCTTGAAATCCCGAACGTTTGCTCTGCAAAATTTACAACAGCTTCTTCACCGCCTGCCAAAAAGAATGCTTTTATTGCCGGAATGTTTTTCGAATAACCCAATGCTTCTCTAATGCTGATTGGACCTGAAAAGATTCCATCGAAGTTTTTTGGGGCGTCATTTCCAAAATAGGTTTGTACATCATATAAAATGGTTGCCGGAGAGTAGCCGTTGAGGAATGCCAGCGCGTAGACGAATGGCTTGAAAGACGATCCCGGTTTTCTCAATCTGGTTACCACATTTACGTTGCCGGAAATCGATTCGTCATTGTAATCGGCCGATCCCACCATCGCCAGGATTTGGCCCGTTACAGGCTGTATTGCGAAAAGAGCGGCATTGCTTGCGCCGTATTTTTCGAGGTTGGTGTCCTTGTATTTCGCAATGGCATCTTCTGCAGCTTGTTGCATGTCGGCATCAAGGGTTGTGTAAACTTTTAAGCCGCCTTGTTCAATAAATTCTTTCCCGTATTTGTCTTCAAGCAATTGTTTTACATAAAGAACGAAGTGAGGTGCAACCATATTGTCTTCAACAGGTTTAAATTCAAGTGTTTCCGCTTCGGTTATCGAAGCAAGCTTATCGTCTTCCGTGATGTAGCCTTCCTTGATCATTCTGTCTAAAACTGTGTCTGTTCTGCCCGGGATATAAACGCTATCGTTTTCACCAAGTATATAAGTTTTTCCTATAAGTCCTTCAGTATATTCATCGGTATCGAGGTCTCCGATGTCTTTTATTTCACGCGAGTCCAACTCTTCCGCCGTGAACTCAATGTCTATAGTCGAATATTTATGGTCTCCGTACGGGGAATAATAAGTTGGTGCATTTGGGATGGCGGCCAAAATCGCAGATTCGGTTAAGGTTAACCCCGAGGCGTCTTTATCAAAATATGTTTGTGCGGCAAGTTGTGCGCCGTATGCATTACTTCCGTAAGGTATTTCATTTAAATACATTTCAAGAATTTCGTCTTTTGTGAAAAGTATTTCCACTTTTACCGCCAAGACCAATTCTTTTAATTTGCGAACATAGCTTTTTTCAGGACTCAAAAAGGTATTTTTTACAAATTGTTGGGTAATCGTCGAGGCGCCTGAAACAGGTTTGCCCAATAGATTGTTTACGAATGCTCGTGTAAGAGATTTTACGTCAAAACCAAAATGGTTATAGAAATCATCGTCTTCCGTGGCTATTGTCGCGTCTACAAGATACGGAGAAATTTCCGAAAGATCTACAAGGACGCGGTTTTCTTCACCATGTATTGCGTATAATTGGTTGCCCTCTCGATCATAAATTATTGTTGATTGTTCAAGGTTTGAGTTTTGGAAATCTTCAAGGCTTGTGCTCGTGAAGCTGAAAACAATAACGAATCCCAGTGTTATTACGAACAGGGTGCCAATTGCCGCAAGTATCCCCAAGATGAGCCATTTGATATATCTTTTTATGGTTGATTCATGCGGTTGTGGTTTGTAACGGTGCCAAACTCCGGAGAGGCGAGTATGAATGAACTTAACCATAGGGTGTATCGATTAGAATTTACATGAGAAAATTGCAGGTGTGATATTACCATAAAAGAGGAATACCGAATACTGAATACCGAATACCGGGGAGCGGGAAGTGGATCGGATCACATGGCTAATTGGCATCAACTATCAGTCTTTTTACCCCAAGTGTTATCCATGTCGCGAGGACGAACGGAAAGGTTAGGGCCGGTAAATCAAAATGAACAAACCCGTATATTATAAATATGGACAGAGTGATTGAGAGGAGTGCCCAGAGAGAGGGGGCGTTTTTTTCGTTTGAAAAAGTTATGCCACACAATACGCCGTTAAATCCGAAGATACCGATATTTATAAGGCTAAGCGGGAATCCAAATCCGAATGCGATCAGGAGTCCTACGGCTGATCCGATAAATGCATAAACCGCTGCTCTTTGTGAGTTTACGAGAAGAGCCAAGAGGAAGAATAATCCCGTAATTATACTTCCTTGGAACATAACCTGCCCGAGTCCCATATTTAGGCCCGATAAAACATCCAGACTTGTTGGTGCAGTAGAGTTGTAAATTTGTTCCGATGCCAATTCAAGTATTTTGATTGTCGCGATAAGGATCCAAGTTGAAAAAATAAAAGGGAATGTGTATGGAAAAAGTTTTTTCTCGTGCATGAACTTCATTATGATACTTGATAGTATCGAAGCCAGGATGGTTGCGATTACAAGGCTTATACTTGGTTTGAAAAAATAAAGAGCGGCGATGCCGACAAGGGTGCCGTTAAATCCGTAAAGACCTTGATTAATGTCTTCGTCGCGACCTTTTATCAAGTAGCCTGTCGTTGTGCCTATTGCATTTCCGAGAATAGCCCCAACGCCCATTAGCCATGAATTTATAAAAATCCCCGTTAGAAAAAGCAAACCCGTTAGAAGATTATTCTGAAGCATTACTTGGCTTGTGCCGCGGAGGATGAGTTTTAGAGAGGGCATGGTGAGAAGTTAAGAGGTGAGAAGAGAGGACCTAGGAGCTAGAGAAGATAGTGAGCTAGTGAAGAGAAGAAAAGAGAGGACCTAGTTAACTAGTTAAGATAGTTAAGATGCTAGTAAAGAGAAGATGAAAAGAGAAGAGAAAGAGATTATTTTCCTCTGATCTTCCCCCCAATTTCTTCCAGGTTTGCAAAGACTTTTTTTTGTACTTCGGTCATTTCGGTGTCGTTGAGCGTTCTGTCTTCTGCGCGCAATTCAATGTGATAGGCGAGGGCTTTTTCTTTTTCACCAAGGCCTTCACCGCGGTAGATGTCGAATAGGTCGATTCCTTTGATTAAATCCTTATCGGCCTTTTCAATTGATTTTCGTACTTCTTCTGCCATGATTGTTTCCGGTAAGACAACCGAAACATCAAATTCAAGAGATGGGAATTTCGGAAGCGGGACGTATTTGTGTTGTCTTTGTCCGGAGGCGACCAATTTGGTGAAATTGATTTCAAATGCAGAAGCTTCTTGCTTTATATCGTAATGTTTTAAAACTTCAGGATGAATTTCGTATATATGGCCGATGACTTCACCCTTTACCATTATATCGGTATGTTTTTTCGGATGGGCATACGAGAGCATTTTTCTTGGAGTAACAAATTGCGGATTTATTGCGCCAAATTTTTCCAAAACAGTTTCTGCATATCCTTTTGCCTGCAAGAAAGATTTTTCGCCGGACATAATTCCAATTAGCCATTTTTCTTCGAGTGGCATGTATTCACCGATTTCCTTGTAAGTGTGTCCTATTTCATAAAGTGTTGGATTTTTTGTATTCTTCAATGTTTCGTGAAGGCTCTTTAACATGTTTGGTAAAAGCGACAGCCTCATGTGCGTTTGGTCTTGAGAGAGAAAGTTCAGAAGTTTAATGTGAATTTTTTCGTCAAGCGCGCATTTCTTAATATCGTCTTGGCTATAAAATGAGTAGTTGGAAACCTCCATGAACCCCAGTCCAAGCGAAATTATGTCGCGGATTTTATGCTTCAAAAATCTTTCGCGATTTTCGATTGGTAATTTCGTTGGGAGTTCGGGCAAAACTGATGGGATATTTGTGTATCCGAAAATTCTTGCCACTTCTTCTATGATGTCATCTTCGTTTTTTACATCTCTTGCGGCTCTGAATGTTGGGACTTCGACAAACAGTTTTTTGCCCTGTTTTTTTACGATGAATTCGAGACTCTTTAAGATTTTCGTGATTTCTTTTGCGGTTAAAGGTGCGCCGATTTTACTTGTGATTCTTTCTACGGAAGTTTCAATTGTTAGCGTCTCTTGATTGAAATTTTTGATGTCGATTATTTGGCTTTCGATTTTTGCTTCCGGGCAGATTTTTAATAAAATTTCGAGTGCTCTTTTTATTGCAAGTTCGGCTAGGTTCGGGTCGATGCTTTTTTCAAATCTCTGAACAGCTTCCGTGCGAAGCCCTAGTGCGGTAGATGTTTTTCTGACCGAAATCGCGTCAAAAGTTGCCGATTCAAAAATAATAGTATTTGTTTGTTCATTTACGCCTGAAAATTCTCCACCCATTATGCCGGCGATTGCGAGTGGTTTTTCGTGATCTGTGATTAGTAACATTTTGTCTGTCAGTTCACGGTCTTTACCGTCCAGGGTTTTGATTTTTTCTCCCAGCGTTGCGGTTCTGACGACTATTCCTCCTTTGATTAAATTTGCGTCAAAAGCATGCATTGGTTGGCCAAGTTCGGAGGAGATGAAATTCGTTATGTCGACAATGTTGTTGTAAGTTGAGTGACCGGCTGCTTCAAGTTTTTTCTGGAGCCATTTTGGTGACTCTTTTACTTGGATGTTTGAAACTTTTACGCCGATATATCTCGGGCAGAGTTCCGGATTTTTTACTTCAACTGAAAGATGTTCGTCCGATTGGTTTACAAATGTTGTTTGTACTTTCGGGTCAAGTTTTTTAAGTTTTTTTCCGGTTAATGCTGCGACTTCACGTGCGACTCCATAATGTCCCCAGAGATCCGGTCTGTGTGTTAGAGATTTGTTATCAATTTCGATGATTGTGTCGTTTAAATCGAGAGCTTCTGTGATGGGGGTGCCGGGTTTTGCCTTAATTTTGAAAAACTGAATTGAAACGCCTTCTTTTTTTAGGCCTAATTCTTGATCAAGACATAGCATTCCTTCAGAGAGGACTCCTCGCAATTCTTTTTTCTCAATTATCATTCCGGTTGGTAGTGTCGTTGGGGCGACCGCTACCGGGATTCTATTTCCAACTTTCATTGTAACCATTTGTCCGAAAATCAGATTTAGCGGCTGTTCTTTCCCGATGTTAACTTTGGCAGTATTTAATTTATCTGCGTTTGGATGTTTGCCTATTTCAAGAATTTCACCAACTACCACTCCACCTAGGGCTTTTCCTTGGTTTTCAATGGTTTCAACTTCTGCCGTATGCAGAGTTATCAAATCGGCGATTTGCTTTGCCGAATATTCCGGTGGAATCTTTATGTAATCCTTGAGCCAGTTTAGAGAGATTTTCATAGGGGAAGAGTTAGGACTTAGTTTCTAGAGAAGATAGTAAAGATGTTAGTGAAGAATAAGATAAGAGAAAGAAAAGAGATTAATTTTTAAATTTAAGAATTAATATAATAATCCAGGCTGTAAAAAATGCAAAACAGCCGGTCAGGATCATGAAAACAGGATCTTTTATATGAAGCGCATATATGAAAAGCATTATGTCGCCGGTCGCCCAAATTGAGTAAGCTTTCACACTCATCCCTTTCCCGCTTTTCGTTTTATACATGTGTGTTATTTGCGGAATGAATGCCACAATCTGGATTGTGTTTCCGACGGTGCCGAGGGTCCAATATATTATTGCAGAAGTCATAAGAAGTTGGGGAAGTAGAAGAAGTGACAGAGTGACATAGAGGGGAGAGAAGAGAGGCCGCTGGCGCGGCTACTAGAATTGCTCTAAAAATCTTGGATCGGAACTTTTAAGAAGACGAATATCGTCTATTCCGTATCTCATCATTACAAGTCTTGTTAGTCCGAAACCAAAAGCCCATCCTTGATAAACGACCGGATCTATTCCTCCGGCTTTCAATACATTTTCGTGCACCATTCCCGCACCCATGAATTCCATCCATCCGGAATGCTTGCATACGCGGCAACCTTTTCCTTCGCAAAGAAGACAAGAGAAGTCGACTTCGAGTCCCGGTTCGACGAATGGGAAGTAGCCCGGGCGGAATCTTACTACAACTTTTTTACCGAAAAGTCTTGTTAAAAACTCTTCAAGTACGCCTTTCAAATGTGCGAGTGAAATGTTTTTATCAATAAGCAGTCCTTCGACTTGATCGAAGGTTGTGTCGTGACTTGCATCTGTTGCTTCATATCGGAAAACTCTGCCCGGAACGATTATGCGCAAAGGTGCGCCGTATTTTTGCATGGTTCTAACTTGTACCGGAGATGTATGTGTTCTTAGTACGAGGTTGCCATGTTTTTCGTCAGCTTGTTTGTTGATGAAAAATGTATCTTGCATGTCGCGTGCCGGATGATAAGAAGGAATGTTTAGTCCTTCGAAATTGTAATATTCGCTTTCGATTTCCGGTCCGTCCATTATTGAGAAACCCATTTGAGAGAAAATGTTTTCAACTTCCCATTGGACTTTTGATATTGGGTGGAGCGTACCGATTTTTGGTTTGATTCCGGGTTCGGTTATATCGCAAGTTTCGGTTTCGAGTTTCTTGTTCATTTCTACTATTTCCAACTCCGTGCGTTTCCCTGTGAACGCTGCCTCTAGTGTTTTTTTTGTCTCGTTAGCTTTTTGCCCAAACTCTTTTCTTTGGTCTTCCGGCATATCCTTAAGACCTTTTAGAATCTCAGTTACTTCGCCTTTTCTGCCGATTGTTTTTGTTTCGAGATCGGTGAGTTCGGCGAGAGTTGTAATGGTTTTTAACTGCGAGAGTGCCGAGTCGAGGAGTGTTGATAATTGATTCATAGAATCTGGTTAGCTGGTAAAGAGAGGACTTAGGACCTAGCGAAGATAGTAAAGATGTTAGTTAAGAGAATTAAGAGAGGACTCAATTTCTAGAGAAGATAGTGAGCTAGTGAAGAAAAGAGAAATACGAAGAGAGTTTACGGAAAAGATTGGATTTTTGCAAAAAAAAGCCTCGCGAGATGCGAGGCTTTTTAACTTATAACCAGTAGTGATTATCGAATCGCATCTCTCAATGTCTTGCCTGCTCTAAACGCAGGAAGTTTCATTGCAGGGATGTTTATTACCTCTTCAGGGTTCCTTGGGTTTACACCTTTGCGAGCTGATCTCTTGGAAATTCTGAAAGTTCCAAAACCCGTTATTGTCACATTATCGCCTTTTCGAAGTGTTTTCGTAATTGTATCCAATACTGCGTCCAAAGCTAATGATGCAGCCTTTTTTGTGATGTCTGCCGATTCTGCGGCAACATTGACCAAATCTTGTTTTGTCATGTCTTTTTGTGTTAGGAGGTAAATAGACTGCGTCAATTATATTGGTTGCTTTGGGTGAGGCAAGCCAAAAGAAACCATTTCGAGATGTTGGAGCAAGTAAAATGTGTTGTTGTAAGGGGATTAAGATAGGACCTAGTTAAGAGAAGAGAGGACTTAGTAAACTAGAGAAGATAGTGAACTAGTTAAGAGGGGAAAGGGGAGGGGAATGAAGAGGGGAGGGAATATGTGTTGTAATAAGATGAAAGTTCTATATAATTAGCCCTCGTAATTTTTATTCATGGGTAGTCTTTCAGAAAATTTCTCCAATCAACTTATTGAATTGATAGAAGAAGATCCAGATTATGTTCGTGCTAAAGATATAGCATTGGCAGTTTCCGAAGGTGAAGTTTTTCTTATTGGCGGGGCTGTCGCCAGAAGACTTTTCCGAGTTGTGTATGGTGATACTAAATTAAATGATGATTATGATTTCGCAATAACGGGAGAGTTATCTCTGTTACAGGCGCCTAATGGCATTGGTAGTAGAATTAATTCTTATGGGAACCCCAAGTTCTTTTTCCGCGGGCATTCTGGTGGCGAAATAACGGTTGATATAATCCCTTTGCTCAGATCCTTTAGCCAGCCTCCTCGAAATAGGTTTCCTCCTACTATTGATAATTTTCTTGCAACCGCTCCTATTGTGTTTCAGGGAATAGCATATGATATTCGCAGAAAAATTGTTTTTGGTCCCGGGGTCCAGGCGGTTTTAGATAGAGATCCGCGAGTTGGTTCTCTTGAGGAGCTTAAGAGTTACGCGGATGCGAAAAAAGTATCGGCTGCTGAATTATGGCGTGTGAAAACAGCTTTTCTTGGTGTGAATAGACCTTTTAGTGATTACCTGTCAGCTGTTTCCTAGTTAAAGCTTTTTTCGAACGCATAGCACGTTTTCGGGACACCGTTCTTGATATAGAAATTATGAGCTTCTTTTCTATGTAATGCCGAGAGTATAGTCACTCCTTTTGTTTTCCTCTTTTTGCATATTTCTATAGCTTTTTTGATTACACCCGTGCCAATCCCCATCCCTCTATATTTTTCATCTATGATAAATTCATCTATAGATCCCAAAAGGCCCTCGACGTCCAAATTCAATCTCCATGATATTGTAATCATGCCTATTGTTTCTTTGTAACACTTTATCATCAGGATTAGATGTCTTTTTTTATCCTTTAATTGTTTGAGTAAGGTCGTTTTTACATTTGTTTCGTTTATTTTCTTATTCGGCCAAAGTTGCTTTAACAATAATATGACTTGGTCGAAGTCAGTCTTTTTTAATGGTACTAATTTTATTTCTTTTTTCATCTTGTCGTGATTTAGGTATTTCAATTAAATGCTTGTAACTTAAGTTTGACAACACCTCTTGCCTAATTTACTTTCTAGCCTGTTTACAGTATAATGCACTGAAAAAATTAAAAAAACCAAATGACTGAAAGTAAAAATCTTGTAATTGTTGAGTCTCCCGCTAAAGCCAGAATGATTTCGAAATTTCTTGGAAATGATTTTACCGTACAGGCTTCCATGGGGCATGTGCGCGATTTGCCCAAGTCTATTATGGGTGTTGATACCGAAAAAGATTTTACTCCAAAATATATAGTCTCTCCCGACAAGAAAAAGGTTATAAAAGACCTTAAGTCTAAGATTGGGGCGAAGACAACTGTTTGGCTTGCGACTGATGAGGACCGCGAAGGAGAGGCGATCGCTTGGCATCTTGAGCAGGCGCTCGGGCTTAAAAAAGATTCCAAAAGAATTGTTTTTCACGAAATTACGAAGCCGGCGATTTTGGCGGCTATTGAGAACCCAAGAAAGGTTGATCAGAAATTGGTTGATGCGCAACAGGCGAGAAGAATTCTTGATAGATTGGTCGGTTACGAACTTTCGCCTTTATTATGGCAAAAAATTAAATACGGATTGTCTGCCGGTCGTGTTCAGAGCGTTGTTGTTAGACTGATTGTCGATCGTGAAAGAGAGATTAAGGCTTTTAAACCTGAAGAATATTGGAAAATTACTGCCGCATGTGAGCATAAAAATGGCAATTTCGAGGCTTTTTTGATAGAAAAAAATGGTAAAAAAATCGAGGTTACAAAAGAAGTTGATGCTACAAAAATCGTTAAGGATTTAAAAAAAGAAGATTTCTTAATTTCAAAAGTTGAACAGAAACAACATGTAAAAAATCCATCACCTCCGTTTACGACTTCCACCCTTCAACAGGAGGCAGGTCGAAAATTGCATATGTCCGTAAAGAAAACCATGATGATTGCGCAGGGGTTGTACGAGGGTGGGAACGGCGATCATGGTTTGATTACCTACATGAGAACGGATTCGGTTAATTTGGCGCAAAGTGCGCTTACTCAGATTAATAAGGTTATCGGTAGTGAATTCGGGGATAAATATGTTTTGCCTACACATAGGTTTTATAAGAGTAAAAAAGGTGCGCAAGAAGCGCATGAAGCTATAAGACCGGTTAATATGGAGATTAGACCGGAAGATATTGAAGATAAAATTGATCGAGATCATTTCCGTTTATACAAATTGATTTGGGAACGAACCATCGCTTGCCAGATGGCTTCTGCAATTTTGGATAGGACGGCTGTCGATATTAAGGCAGGTGAATATGTTCTCCGCGCGAATGGGCAAGTTGTCAGGTTCGATGGTTACATGAGAGTTTATATCGAAGGACGGGATGAGGTTTCCGAGGATGATGGTGATAGGCTTTTGCCCGCAGTCGCCGAAGGGGACTCCGTTGACGCGAAAGAGATTACGCCGACTCAACATTTTACCAAACCACCTGCGAGATATACCGAACCGTCACTTGTTAAAAAGCTTGAATCGCTTGAGATTGGACGACCGAGTACATATGCTCCGACAATCGCGACGGTTCAGCAAAGAGGGTATATTATCAGGAATAAAGAGAGGCAATTGGTGCCGGAAGATATCGGGATGGTTGTGACGGATTTATTGGTTAAGCATTTCCCGCAGATTGTTGATTATGATTTTACGGCCGAAATGGAACAGGATTTGGATAAAATTGCGGAAGGGGAAAAGGAATGGGTGCCGGTTATTAAGACTTTTTATGTGCCTTTTCATGATCTGATTAAGGAAAAAACCAAGTCGATTAAAAAGGAAGATTTGGCACAGGAAACAGATGAGATTTGCGAAAAATGCGGGGCGAAAATGGTTATTAAGTTTGGTAGGTTTGGTAAGTTTTTGTCTTGTGCCAAGTATCCGAAATGCGATAACGCCAAACCGCTTGGTCATGATGAGCATGAACAGAAGGAAATTGATGATGCCGAGAAAAAATTTCATGATAAAAAATGTTTAAAATGCGGTTCGCCTATGGAGGTAAAGTCCGGTAGATACGGACCGTTTTTGGCTTGTAGTGGATATCCGAAATGTAAAAACATTCAGTCGATTGTACAGCCAACAGGTGTGCATTGTCCGGAGTGTAAAGATGGTCAACTTGTTGAAAGACGAACGCGGAAAGGTGCAAAAATATTTTACGGGTGTAATAAATATCCTAAATGTAAATTCGCCAGCTGGGATAAGCCGGTTAAAGAACCATGTCCGAAGTGTGGCGGGTTACAGGTTGAGAAGGGGAAGAATGTTGTTTGCGTGAAATGCAAATAAAGAGAGGACCTAGGAGCTAGAGAAGAGAGTGAGCTAGTGAAGAGAGAGGACCTAGGAACTAGAGAAGATAGTAAAGATGCTAGTGAAGAGAGGACCTAGTAAACTAGTTAAGACAGTAAAGATTCTAGTGAAGAGGAGAGGAAGAAAGAAAAAGAGAAGACAAGAGGGTTGCCAACTCCTTGGTTTTTTGGTATAATAATATGATTATTTATTAATAAATCTTCCATATGAATTCGAAAATAAAAGCGATTCTTTATACTTTATTGATTGGAACGGTGTTGGTTCCTGTTCTTTATATGAACGGTGTGAATGCCGAGGACGCAACTTGTTATTATCCGATTAGCGGCAATACATCTGATTCGTATTATGAGAATACCGGTCCTCTTGATTTTGATAGTGGGGATGTGTGTATTGGAGAAGATGGTGCCGTGTCGGGACAGGTTGAAAGTTTGAATATAGGTACGATTTATTTTGGTGGTAGCTATGGGGATCCTGCAACTGTTAATTTCATCGATGGTACTTGGACGGGGACCGCATATGCGCCTTTGAATCCTTATAATCAGGCATCTACACAAGGTGTATTGTTTGACTTGAGTGACGTTGAAACAGATTTGGGGACGGGCGATATTTCAGGACATGGAGATAGTACGAACTTGGGTGAATTGAGTTTCACAGGGGCCTCTCAGACACTGCCTGCTTTTGAAGTTGGTATTGATATTGAGCTTGATACATTCGGACATACGAGAGCCATTGATGGATATCCTGTTGCGGATGGTGCCAGTGGTTGGAAAATCAAGGCGATCCTTGATTTTAACGATGTCCCTTTCGAAGTTACCGATAGTTTTTTCAGTACAGAATTTAACTTTATCGGCAGTATTAACACTACTGACGATAGCAACTTGAGGCTTGATCAAATCGGTGGAGATGGTTCCGCAAATGATGCAGTGAGTGGCAGCGATGATGCATTTGTATATGAGAGCTATAATTCCGACACCAAAGAGGCTACTTATTATTTAAACATAAGCTCTTTTGCTCCGACGAGCGATGCTTATTGTGGCGATGTTGACTCTTCGGAATACTGTTTTTCTTCAGATGTAACATATACTTATGGTATTGAGAGTATTGATATTCAGGGGATAATGATTGATGGAGAATTTACTTGGACCGGGTTGGAAACAACGAGCAATACATATTCGGGCTTCGTTTTGAATGCAGCCACCGTGACCGATATTCCACAAGAAACTTTACCATTCGCGCCTGTTTATGAAATGGATGATTTTGGTGTCATTGGTGAGGATGGTACGAGGGCCGATAGTCTCGACGAAGTGCCGACTTTGGCTGAAGATGTTTTGTATGAATTTACCGGTACTTTGGTTAAAAATGGCGATACAGACGGGATTACTAAAACTTTAAATTCCGAATACAGTATCGATGCTGCAGGTTATACTTTTGGGGCTGAGGATTGCGGCGCTTCCGAATTCTCAATTCCTTTTACTGATTCTGCACTAGGCGTAATGTCCGGCAAACCGATATTTGCAGGAGCATTTACCAATATGGAATTGTGCCCTCCGGACAGTTCCAGTTTGGGTAATAATACCGTGGCGATGGTGAATAATTCTTTTGAGGTAAATTTTGTTCAATCTGGGAAAATAGCTTATTACGGTTCGGAATATTTCACATTTTCCGATAGAAGGGCCGGGGTCTGGGAGGATCCAAGGGCTTATATAGCCGGTACTGTTAGCGGGCTGGTTGAAAGTGATGATACGACCATTGTCGGTAATGTTGCAAAAATGGAATTGAGAGATCAGTTATTTGAAGAGTTTACCAAAATTACCAGAGGTGTTGAGCCGACAACCGGTGGTGGAAGAGTTAATAGTAGTTGGGAGGCCGCTATTGGAGGGGTTGAGCTTGATGATGGGAATGTGCTTTATTTCGTGGGTGGTGCCAGTGGGAAGCCGATTAAGATTGCCGGAGGTTCATTGGCCGGTGTTTCGGCAACAATTGTTGTCGTAGGGGCAGATGTGTTTATAGAGAGCAATATTAAGAAAGTTGACGGCGAAGGTGAGCTTGGGATTATCGTGTTTGCAGAAGATGGCGTTGGTGGAAATCTATATGTCGGCAGTGATGTGACTGATTTACAGGCGAATATCTTCTTGGACGGAAGCTTGTTCCGTGGTGACGAGGACGGTGTCCCTTATGTAGACAAAGCAAGTGATTTGAAAAATCAGTTTTATCTTTTTGGGTCTATAGTTTCCGAAAATACGATAGGTGATGATACCGATACGGATCTTTCGTATGCCAGTTACTTCCAGATTTGTTGTATTGGTAGTTGTTCGTATAATGACGATGGAGAATTAACTACCGGCGTGGAGGACTTGGAGGTTTGTACCGGGTATGATCAGTCGGCTTACGATGGCGATTACTGGATGGTCCCGGTTATTATTGAATACAATCCGCCTTCTGCGGAGATGCCGATATTTAGCGCAGAGGGAAGATAGGACCTAGGAACTAGAGAAGATAGTGAGCTAGTAAAGAGCAAGATAAGAGAAGAAAAGAGAAAATTTATCTTCAAGCTATAACCTATAAGCTAAAAGCTGGCTGAATGCGACTACCAGTCGGTTGAAAAGGTCATGATTAAAATTGCAACTATCAAAGCGAGAGATGTCCCGACATAAAAATACGTCAGATAGATTGTGCGTTTCGATAGATGCTTGAATTTAAGTGCATGATTAATTGCGAGGGCGCTTGTAATTACGAATATGATAATTGCGATGACCACCGTGATGTAAATTACGATTTGCATAATCTATTGGTTTGTATACCAGGAATTGTCGATATCATCATATCCCGAAAGATGATCGAAAAATATCTTTTGTATTTCTTTCAGGCGATTTTCCGTTGGTGCTTCGAACCTTATTGTCATGCATGGAGTTGTGTTTGAGCATCGAATCGCACCCCATGAATTTTTATCAAAATTAACAAAAACGCCATCTGTTGTAAGGCAGTCGTACTTGGAATCGAAATGTTCTTTAATATTTTCAATATGTTTGAATTTTTTATCGTCCGGGCAATGAGCTTTTATTTCAGGCGTGTTGAATATTTTCGGAAGGTCTTTGAAAAATTCCGAAAATGGATGTGCAACTTCCGAAAGTATTCTCAAAATCACAGCGGCTGCGAATATGGCATCATCGAACCCATACCAGTTGTAGTAAGTTTTTCCAAAAAACATATGGCCACTTGTTTCACCTGCGAGAGGGGATCCGATGTCCTTCATGGTTTTTTCTATGAACGAATGACCGGTGCGTGAACGGACCGGGTTTCCGCCTTGTTTTACGATGTCGTTTTCGAGAATTTTTGAGCTTTTTATATCAAAAACTATATTTGCGCCCGGTGTGTACTTGAGAAGATCTCTTTCTATTGGGATCAATATTACATCGGAATGATAATGTTTTCCGTTTTCGTCGATTATGCCGATTCGATCACCGTCTCCGTCAAAACCTATCCCCAGGTCGGCTTTTTCTTCTACAACTTTTTTCGCAAGTTCTTCAAGATTTTTTGCGTCTTCCGGATTTGCTTCGTGATTTGGGAACATCCCGTCCGGTTCGCAGTGCAATTTTATAACTTCACATCCCAATTCTTCCAGCAATTCAGGTGCGAAAAGTCCTGCGACTCCATTCCCGGCATCAATGACTATTTTAAGCTTTTTCTTTAGTTCGATTTTCGATTTAATTTCTTCAACATAATCGTCAAATACATTGTCTTTTGTTTCCAGCTCACCAAGATCACTAACGAATTTGCCGGACTGTATTATTTTTAACACTTCCTGCAGTTCTTCTCCGCAAATCGAATGAGCTTCGCGACCAAGTAGTTTAAATCCGTTGTATTCTTTGGGGTTATGGCTTGCGGTTATATTGCATCCGCCATCCAGGTTGTATTTGTGTACTGCGTAATAAACCAGTGGAGATGTGCTTTCGCCGATGTCCACAACGGTACATCCCGTTTCCAGAAGACCGTGGATAAATGCTTTTTGCAATTCAGGTCCGGATATTCGTGCATCTCGGCCTACTGCTATTTTCGGATTTTTTTTGTCGTAAATTTTTATAAGGTAAGTGCCGAAGCCTTGTCCTATTAATTTTGCTATTTCCGGCGTTAAATCGATTTGTTGGTTTGATTTTGGTTTATGTGCAATGCCTCGTATGTCGTATGCGCGGAAGATGAGTGGGTTTAGCATGAGAGAGGACTTAGGAACTAGAGAAGATAGTAAAGATAGTAAAGATGCTAGTTAAGAGGGGATAAAGAAGAAAGATGAAAAGAGAAAAAATTATTTTCGAGGTAAACGAATGTCTTTTAGTCTGGCTTGCGCCTTGTGCTTTTTCAGATATTCCGTGATGGCTTTTGGTACAAGTTTTTCCCAGGATTTATTGCCCTTGAGTATTTGAGTTCTAATTTCAGTTGCGCAGATTTTTTTATTAAATTTCAGGTCGCGGATTTTTATATCCGGGGCGTGTCGTGCAAAAAGCTCTTTTACCATGTGTGAACCCGTGTATAAGGTCTCGAATGTTGGGCAAAGAAGTTTTACATGAGAGGCCCAAAGTGAAAAATTCTGAATATTTCTTATTGGAATTATTATGTATTTTTCGCGCGCGATTTTTTCTTGTGACAAGGCTGATTCTATCATTTCAAATCGTTCTCCCGCCGTGAATGGGTTGTCTTCTGTGTAATTTTCTTCTGCGCTTCCAACTCCAATGATTACTCGATCGTTTTCCGCGAGTGCTTGTTTGAGTGCATCTAGGTGACCGAGATGAAAAGGTTGAAAGCGACCAATAAATAAGCCTGTGTGCATGGGGAAATAGTAACTTACAACTAGTAACTAATAACTAACAATTAACTTGCAACTTGCAGTTTAATGCATGGAGATTGCTGTCGCAATCGCTTTATAGTGCGCGTCTTCGCGCTATCATCCAAACAATTGCTGTTGTCCCTCTAGTACATTTGGTGCTTCGGTTGCTATCTCGGGCGGGTTTATTTCGTTAGCCTTCTTGATTTCCGCAGTAAGGACTGGTGGTATTTTCAGTTTGTGTTCGTTGTTTTTTATTCGACGAACGGTTTTTCTTGTTAGTGTCGGGTCGAGTCCTCGTGAAATCATATCCTCTTCATCGCGACCTTCTTCGTAGAGTTTTAATATAATATCCAGCTTGTCATAAGTGGCACCAAGTTCATCTTCGTCCGTTTGTCCCGGGGCAAGTTCAGCAGTTGGAGTTTTATTTATAAGCTCATCGGGCATCCCCATGTATCTCGCAAGTTCAAAAACATCTGTTTTGTATAAATTCCCGATTACCTCGATATCTGCCGCGAGATCTCCGTATTTTGTTCCGTATCCAAGCATAAGTTCACTTTTATTCGAGGTTCCAAGTACAAGTGCGGAATTTTTGTTGGCGAAATGATAAAGGAGAATCATTCGGATTCTCGAGCGAAGGTTTAATTGGCTTGTGTGATTCTGGCCCCATGGGATGAAATTAAAACTGACCAAGAACGAATTAATCGGTTGATAAAAGCTTTTTACTTCAAGATGTTCCGCTAGAATTTTTGCGTGATCGATGTTTTCTTGGCTCGAAAGTCCGATTTCCGGCATGATCAAGGCGGTGACATTGTCGGCTCCGAGTGCGTCAACTGCGAGTTTAAGCGTTACCGCGGAGTCCAGTCCTCCGGAAAGGCCGATGACAACTTTTTCCAGGCCGGTGTTTTTTACCTCTTTTTTTAGGGCTTTGATCAGGTCTTGATATGTTTTTTTCATAAGAGAGGAATTAAGAGAGGACCTAGGAAGCTAGAGAAGAGAGTTAAGATGCTAGTAAAGAAGGGATTAAGAGAAGAGAAGAAAAGAGAGGACTTAGGAGCTAGAGAGGATAGTGAGCTAGTTGAGGACCTAGTAGACTAGTTAAGATAGTTAAGATGCTAGTGAAGAGGGGATAAAGAAAAGATTAATAATTTAGTGACCTGAGTGTTTTTTTGATGTCCATGTTTTGAGATTTTTTCCTAAGATCATCTCTTTTATCGTAGTTTTTCTTGCCTTTGCATATTCCGATATCGATTTTTGCAAAATTGTTTTTGAGATGAATATTCAGGGGGATGATTGTAATGCCTTTTTCTTTTTCCAGCGATGCTATTTTTTCAATTTCCTTCTTTTTCAGGAGTAATTTCCTGTTGCGCAGTGGGTTGAAATCCTGGTCCGGTGCATATTTGTATGGACTGATGTGCATATTTTGAGTCCAAACCTCACCGTTTTTGATTGTTATATAGCTACCTTTTAAGTTTGCCCCACCGTTTTTTACAGATTTGATTTCCGGACCGGTCAAAACAATTCCGGCTTCGTATTTCTCGAGGACGCTGTAATCGTGGAATGCTTTTTTGTTCTGGGCAAGAGAAGACATAGGACTTGGTGGCTAGAGAAGAGATAGGACCTAGTTTCTAGAGAAGATAGTGAGCTAGTTAAGAGAAGAGAATTAAGAGAGGACCTAGGAGCTAGAGAAGATAGGTGGCTAGTGAAGAGAAGAAAAGAGAGGATCTAGTAAACTAGAGAAGATAGTAAAGATGCTAGTAAAGAGTGGATAAAGAGAAGAGTTAAGAGAAAGAAAATAAGAGAGCTGAAGACATTTTAACACAAAATCTGTTGCTGAAACTATTTACTTATGGCTCTAAATCGGTTAAAATCCCCGCCGAATTATTTCTTAACTCCTTATAGTCGTGAAAAAACTATTGGTGATGCTTTCCATCCTTGGAGTTTTCGCAGCTTACGGTTGCGCAGACACAGAGGACGCTCCAGATGCGGTTACGGACGACACTACAGTTGAAGATACAACTGCTGACGATGCCGTTACCCCAGAAACAGATGTAGTAGCTCCAGCAACGGATGCTACAGCAGACACAACAGTTCCTGCTGTTGAATAATTACAGGATTGTTTGAAGATTAAGACCGTTTCGAAAGAGGCGGTCTTTTTTCGAGAGAGGACTTGGTAAAAGATAGGACCTAGTTTCTAGAGAAGATAGTAAGCTAGTTAAGAGAAGAGAATTAAGAGAGGACCTAGTAGCTAGAGAAGATAGTGAGTTAGTGAAGATAAGAGAGGACCTAGTAAGCTAGTTAAGATAGTTAGGATGCTAGTGAAGAGGGGGAGAGAGAAGGTTATATTCTTAAGAGCTTACAACTCCTACGACCTTATGTCCTATGTCTTAATGATAAAGCAGTGATGTGGTGGGAGACCGTTGAAATCAGGAGGGATTAGGCCGGCTTCTTTTTTAATCGAGCAGGGATTGATTTTTCGTGCGTCCATTCGGAAATCGCGACAATTATTCGAGAAGACGATAAATCCACCGGGGTTTAACAGCTTGAGTGCGTTGTTTATCAGAGCCGGATAGTCCTTTTCCACGGAGAATGTTTCGCCTTTGTTTTTGCTGAATGTTGGAGGGTCG
>JBAYGX010000015.1:0-19078 GCA_041666465.1 Candidatus Altimarinota bacterium | reverse complement strand
TCTTCAACAGTTATGCTCCCTGCCATATTCTCAACTATGGCACCATATTCGCCACTGCCATATACATAGAAACAAGAGTTGTCATCGCGTTCGACATAAATTCCGTAGAAGCCTTCAGTATAAGTTTCATAAACATCCTCAAAAGAAATGCTTTTCGCCGATTTACCATTTGCCAATGTAATAGTTGAGCCGGTCTGAGCATCAAGATTTTCCTCCAAAATATCAAATCCAACCAACTCATCTCCATCGCTCGTGCTTGAGAAACTATAATGATTGCCGCTTCCTGCATAATACCAACTAGAAGGATATTGGATGGAGAAACCCTTGGAAGCACTCTCCAAATAGCTATATCCCTCAAGAACACTGGTTACAACAGTAGAACCGGTATCGCTTGGTTTAACAACAGTTTTTTGTAATCCTTTTGCCTCATCAGTTCCGCTACTAAGTTCCCAAGTCGTAGAACTTCCAGGAACGAAATAGGCAAGTACATCATAAGTAAAATCCCCCTCGGTAGAATAGCTCAATAAAACTTTTCTCATATCGTGCCCATCTTCATATTCAACATAAACATAATTAGGATCGGCGAATTCATATTTCGTGCTGTACCAAGTTCCGCCAACGCTCTCTTCTTCAGGCGCAATCTCGGTTATTTTTGAGCCGATTGCGGAAACGACCGAATCATAATTCGAGGTTACAGTTTCAACTTCGTCCGGGGTTGTAACGGTTGTGTCATCTTCGGTAACTGTACCGGTCCCGCTACCGCTACCAAAAGGAATAAATTTAAATGTAGAAAGCGCATCCATAAACATATTCCTATAATAACTTCTGTCGCTTAGGTTGAAGTTATAATGTGAAACTTCATATATTCCACCTTCGGTTCGTTTTACGAAATAGGTAATAGTATCTCCAAGTTCAGATTCGATTTTTAATGCTTCGGAAGAGTCAATTCCAATGCTCGCAGCTACGGCTATTGTTACAGCATCAGGATCATAATTTGTAAGCCAATCGGTTAATGTAAGATTTTCCGTATTATCAAAAATCTTAACCGCAATGTAATCGTTTATTGTCGTGTCTATTATTGGGATCTCATCAGTAGACGACTCACTAATTACAACAGTTTTCAATGGTAGGGTGAATGTTGCATAACCGGCACCTTTTTCTATTGTCCAATCGCTTAAAATATTCCAAGAAAATCCGAGTTCCTGATCGGAATAGGATTGTTCTATGGCAGTCGCAACCTCGATAGCTTCGGCAACAAGAGTGATTTTGCTTATATCCAAAATCCCTTTTCCGTCATCTTCACTGTTAACCGTGCCATAAACTTCAACATTTTTGTTCAAGTATTCGGAATCGTCCAGATCATACGAATTGCTGTAAACATAAACGATTTCTCCGTCTTCGGTCTGAATCATATGAGTTGCCAACTTGCCGACCTTAACACTACCGAGAGATTTAAGAGTTCCGGTATAAGTCGCAAATGCCGGATCGACAATTGTAGTATTGTCTTCATTCCAAAAGCATCCTGCTGAAGGAAGCAGTAGAGATAAAACGATGAAAACCGACAAGATTTTTTTCATATATTTTTTAAATTAATGAAGTTTGTAGATTTTTTGGAGCTTTGAGGCCGAGATGTTTATAAGCCCTTTCAGTAATCATTCTGCCTCTTGAAGTGCGTTCTAGAAAACCAAGTTGTAAAAGATAAGGTTCGTAAATGTCTTCGACAGTACTTTGCTCCTCATTTGTTGATGCGGCGATTGTATTTAGACCGACAGGTCCACCACCGAATTTATCTGCGATAGTATGTAAGATTTGGCGATCGGTGTTGTCGAGACCAAGTGCGTCGACACCCAAATCCGCCAAAGATTTCTCAACCATTGCAAAACTTATAATGTGAGTATTGTCATAAACTGTCGCAAAATCGCGAACCCTCTTAAGAAGTCTGTTGGAAATTCTTGGTGTTTGACGAGAAGATTGAGCCAGTCTGCTTCCGGCTTTCGGATCGATTTCAAGTTTCAAAATTGTAGCGGATCTTTGAATTATCTCTTCAATCTCGGACTGTTTGTAAAATTCCAATTTAATTAAGTTGCCGAATCTGTCGCGAAGAGGGGAGGAGATCATGCTCAACTTGGTCGTCGCACCTATCAGTGTGAACTTGGGCAGATTCAATCTCATCGATCTTGCGGCAGGTCCTTTACCGATTACTATATCGAGACAGAAATCTTCCATCGCGCTGTAAAGTATTTCTTCAATTGGAGCTTTGAGTCGATGAATTTCATCTATAAATAAAATATCGTTTTCTTTCAGATTTGTAAGAATCGCAGCCAAATCACCTTGTTTTTCAAGAGCCGGTCCTGCTGTGGTTTTGATATTTACATTCATTTCTCGCGCAAGAATATTGGCAAGGGTTGTTTTCCCTAAACCTGGAGCACCGTGAAGAAGTACATGCTCGAGCGGTTCACTGCGTCTTTTCGCCGCCTCGATAAAAACCGACAAGTTCCTCTTAACTTCGCTCTGTCCAATATATTCGTTCATTGCCTTAGGACGGAGAGTAATATCGTTTTTATCGGCTTCTTCAGCCACGCTTTTGGTTATTCTAGAGTCTTCTTTTTGTGATTTTTTTGAGATTATCGCCATTTGAATTCATTAGTGGTTTAAAAATAAAGGAAATGTGTATAAAATTCCATCGAAATTAACTTGAATCAAGTGGCGGAAAAACAAAAATTCACTATAAAAGATATTTTAATCGTTTTCGTGCTTGCGGGCTTGCTAGCAGTTGGTTTGCAGTTCGCGCTATCATATATTCCATATTTTGCGAATATGGAAATTGAGGATATAAGTGGAATAAATTTTACAATTTTGTATTTATTGCAGACGATTGTTTTGGCACTACCGGTTGGGATTGTCGTTTTGATTCGAAAAAACATAAGGTTAAACGATTTTGGGTTCGAGAATTTTAATATAAAAAGCATTCTGAAATTCGCATTTCTCGGTTATGCATATTATTTGGTTATAATGATGATTATTTCTTTAGCATCGGCTTATATGAAACTGAAAGTGCCGGGTTTCGAAGCTCAGGAGTCGCATATACCGTTAATAGGGGATAATTCGATTGGTAGTATTTTAACAATCGCGATTATCACTCTTTTTGCCCCGATTATAGAAGAAGTTATTTTCAGAGGATTTATTTTTAAGACAATGATGGCGAAGTGGCATAAATGGCTTGCATTCGTCATGTCGGCACTCGTCTTCGCGACAATTCACATGGAGTTTCAGAGCATTTTACCATTATTTATACTCGGGCTAATTTTGAATTGGATGTTTTTTCGTACAAAAAGCATCTATCCGGGAATATTCTTTCACATAGTAAATAACGGGATAGCACTTGGAGCGGAGTATTACTTGTTTTTGCATCCGGAGATAATGAAAGAAGTACAAGGATTCATTCATTTTATATTTTGATTAGACAAAAGGAATAATATACGTAAAATAGGCGTAGCTGATGGTTAACCAGAAGACGCTAATCGTTGATTACGCCCGCGTAGCTCAGTGGATAGAGCGGCAGCCTTCTAAGCTGAAGGTCGCAGGTTCGATTCCTGCCGCGGGTACCATAGCCGGTAGTGAGCCGTTAGGCGAACGGACGGCCAATAATATAAGCGATTGCGAAAGCAATCTCCTTTTGAAAGGACATTGAGTCCAATCTGGGTTTTTAGGCAAAGCTAGATGCGAAGCGAACAGCCTCAAGACGAGGAGGATGGAGTGGCAGTCATGCCATTGCGAGATGCGCAAGAAAGTTAAGATGAGACTTAATACTTTCTAAATATATCTCCTACATACGAGTTAACTATTGCTCGTATGTCTTCGACAGGCAATCCAAGTTCTACGAAAAGAGTTCTCATGATAACGGCTTCATATGTAGTAGTATCTTCGACGATTCTCGTAGTGGCACCCGGCGCTACAAATGTACTAATTTGGTTATGATAAGTCGCTAGTTGTTCCGAATCAAGAACTCGCAATATATCATTTTTAGTCGTGACAGATAGAAGCATTACGGGTAAATGTTCTCTAAACAATCTGAGGATCTCGGTTTTTCGTGGACCGCTATCATCCTCTTCCTCTGCCCCAAGTAGATCACGACTAAGCGTTAAAGTATATTCATTGGTTTCATCAGGCAAACTTGTTGAGTTACACCTTGAATCGGTTTCGTCCCAAAATATTACAGATTCACCTACGAGTTCCCGTGTTTTTGGATCTGTAATCTTTAGCTCATCAAACACTTGATTCATTAATGCACGAGCATAGTGATTTGGAGTTATGTCACATATCGCAGGTTTTTGCCCAGCTACATCAGTCATCTTTAAGATTTTTATAAGCATACATCTATACTCTCAAAACAGCACTTGTCAACCCCTCCCTTTGCCAATCCGCTCTTTTTGTGTTAGAATAATAGGATAAAATAACTATTATTTATGTTTATTAAGAACGAGGATCTCCTCAAGATCCTTATCGATAAGGGTCTGCTGAAGGAAGATGTTGCAAAAGGACTTCTTGAAATGAGCGAAAGGAAGAGTCTGCCGATAGATGATTTAATAGAAGAAAAAGGCATAATTCCAGAGGAGGAATTGGGTAAAATAATTTCAGATCTTTATGAAAAACCTTACATTAAGCTTGGCGATCAAACGATAAAAGAAGAGCTTTTGACAGTCATCCCGTATCAGATGGCAAATCACCAGTTGGTGATACCTTTTGAGCAATATGACGGGATGTTGAAAGTTGCTTTTAATAATCCGAACAATGTCGAGCTGATAAGTTTTATTGAAAACAAGACGGGTTTAAAAGTTGAACCTTATTATGCAAACAAAAAGGACATAAAACTTGCGCTTAAGGTTTATAACAGAGATGTTAATGAAAAATTCAACAAGCTCCTCAAGGGGGCAATGAGCGATATCAAGAAGATAGAATCGCTAGAAGATGCTTCAAAAATAGTCGATACGATTATACTTTTCGCATATCAAAACGAAGCTTCCGATATCCATATCGAACCGCACAAACAATCGCTTGTGGTAAGGAACAGAATTGATGGGCTGTTAAGCATTATAGCTGAATTGCCGCTCGAAATTATGGACTTGGTTGTGACGAGAATAAAAGTTCTTGGCAAGATGCGAACTGATGAACATCGCGCCGCTCAAGATGGTCGTTTCAAGATAGAGCTTGAGGGAAACGAGATCACTCTTCGTGTCTCGATATTGCCGACTTACGATGGTGAAAAAGTCGTAATGCGTCTTTTAACTTCAGATAATAAAACGATAAAACTTGAATCGCTCGGATACTCGAAACACAACATGGAGGTTATAAATAGAAACATGCAAAAATCTCACGGCATGATTCTTATGACCGGGCCTACCGGTTCAGGTAAAACGACAACTCTTTACGCGCTTTTAAGAATGCTTAATTCGACGGATGTAAATATCTCAACGATTGAAGATCCTATCGAGTATAGACTTGAAGGTGTAAATCAGACACAGGTGAATCCAAAAACGGATCTAACTTTTGCAAATGGACTTAGGGCTCTTGTGAGACAAGATCCGGACATCATCATGGTCGGTGAAATTCGTGATCAGGAAACGGCAAGCGTGGCGATTAACGCGGCTCTAACAGGTCATTTGGTGCTTGCAACTCTTCATACGAACGATGCGGTTTCGACTTTGCCGAGGTTGATGGAAATGGGGGTACAGAGCTTCTTGGTTTCAGCGACGACAAATATGATTGTCGCTCAGCGCCTTGTAAGAACTATTTGCAAGCATTGTAAGAAACCTTACGAAATGTCTATTAAAAAACTGACAGATCTCGGTGCGACTTTTCAGCCAAGAGATTTGAAGAGAATGATGGAAAGATTCGAAAAACAAGGTGCGGAAATTCTGACTTTTTATATGGGCGAAGGATGCGAACACTGCAACCACACCGGATTTAAAGGAAGAGGTTGTATCGCGGAAGTTTTTGAAATTTCAGATGAGGTGAAGAAGCATATTTCGAACAATACGAGCTTGGAGGAACTGAAAGAAATAGCCGGGAAACAAGGAATGGTAAATATGTTTATGGATGGAGTTGAAAAAGTTATAGAAGGAGAAACGACATTGGAAGAAGTGTTGAGAGTCATGTGCGATTAACAGCGCAAGGAAGCGAAGCGCTCCTTGCGCCTTACTATAAGCCGATTGCCGACAGGCAATCTCCAACCACTAATATCCTAATGGCCTAGCGCCTAAACCCCTGTCCCCATGCGCAAATTCAACTATGTAGTCAGTACAACAGATGGAGTAACCGAAAAAGGTTATATACACGCGCCAACGGAGCAGGATGCGGCGGATAAGTTGCGCGAAGACGGTAAGGTTATAATTTCAATTATTGAGGAGGCTCATTTGAGAGAATGGTTTTGGGAAAAACCGCACTTGGGTTTTTCCGAGAAAATAATGTTTGTTGAGAATTTGGCGACGATGATGAAGGTTGGCATTACGGTGATGGAGGCGATGGAGATTTTGAAAACTCAAATGAAAGGCGCAAACAATAAACGAATGTTCGATAATATTATGGCGATGATTAGATCCGGACAGAGCTTATCAAAGACTCTCGGCGAATATAAAAAGATTTTCTCAGATGTTTTTATCAACATGATTGCGGTAGGCGAGGAGAGCGGTACGCTTGAAAAAACACTCGAATATCTGGAGAAACAATTAAACAGGGATTACAACTTGAGGAAACAGGTGATTTCGGCATTTATTTACCCGGCATTTATAGTTTCATTGACGCTTATGATGACGCTTGGAATGGTGGTTTTTATTCTTCCGAAAATTACGAAAATGTTTACTTCATTTGACGTTGTGCTTCCTTTGCCTACAAGGATTTTAATCGGTACAAGTACGTTTCTTACAACCAAACCGATTATGGCGATTTTGCTTATTGGAGGCGTAGTAGGACTTATTTACTTCTTGGTAACAACAAAATATTTAAAACTTATTCGCGACAAATTTATATTGCGCATCCCGATATTCGGTCGTCTCGCAAGAGATATGAATCTCGCGAGATTTTCCAGAATGATGACCTCTCTTTTGCAAGCGGGTGTGCCAATCACGAAATCGCTTTCGATAACAGCAAGCATGCTTACAAGTAAGCCTTATCAAGATGCCGTTGAGAAAACCAGAGAAATGGTTGAAAAAGGTGGGACGCTTGGAGAAGCTTTTGCTCAAAATGAAAAATTATTCCCGACACTTGCTTCAAAACTTCTATTCATAGGCGAGAAAACAGGAAGTTTGGAAACAACAACAGCTCATCTCGCAAATATGTATGAGAAAAAAGTTTCAGATTTGACCAAGAATTTATCTGTGCTTTTAGAGCCACTATTACTGGTTTTCATGGGAGCCCTTGTCGGCGGGGTTGCAATATCCGTTATATTGCCGATTTATCAACTGCCTAATTTGATAGCGAAATGAGAAAAGGAAGTCCCGCAAAATGCAATTTTAGTAACGAAATTTCAAATTCTCGAGCGAGAACGACAAATCGCGATGCGGCTGTATCAAAAAAAGATACAGCAAAGAGCGATGAGTCGTTTATAGCCGAGAATTTGAAATTGCAGTTAAAAGAGCGTTTTGTGGGACTTCCTAAAGCTTTTACATTCATAGAGATAATAATAGTTCTGACCATATTGGCGGTAATGTTCGGGCTTTTCGTACTTTACGGACAGGTGGGTCAAGTCAGAGCGGATTTAAGTTCCCAGAGAGATCAATTCGTATCTTATTTAAGACTTGCGCAAAGCGATGCTTCGTCGGGAAAAGATGAAGAGAACCAAGGTATACATATTGAAGAAAATTCATATACGATATTCCACGGAGATTCGTTCGTTACGGATGGAACGGGAAATTTCACAATTGAACTGCCGGAGACATTGGCTTTTACAAATGTAAACCTGAACGGAGGAGGGGAAGATGTGATTTTTACTTCTCCAAAAGGGGAAACGAATACTTACGGAACAATTGAGATTTTTTCGGGACAAATAAACAAATCAACACAAATAACAATAAACTCACTTGGACTCGTTACATACTAACAGTGCGGAGTCCCGCACCGCGGGACGGAGCACCTTATTATCATCAAAAAAAGCATTTTCTCTCGTCGAAATTTTAATCGCCATGGTTGTTTTTTCGATATTCACGACAGGGATTGTTTATCTATCAATAAGCACTCTCGAAAGAGACGACAAAGCAGTTGTAAAAAACGAATCGCTTTTGTATACACAAGAATGTTTGGAAGCGGTAAGAAATATAAAAGATCGCGATTACCTTGATCTCGTCAGCGGACAATATGGATTGAGTTTTACGAGCGATACATGGAGTTTTATAGCCGCCCCGGAGCTGATAGATGATTTTTATTCAAGAACTGTAACGATAGAAGATGTTTATAGAGATGTAGATGGAAACATCGCCGATACCGGGACACTCGATCCAGAAACGAAATATGTGACATGTGATGTAACATGGGATTGGAAAGGGGTTTTTCCACAAACGGAAACTCTGTCCGCTTACATGACCAATTGGCGCGGATATAATTGGGAGCAGACGCTATGTTCGGAATTCACGGGTGGATCTTTTTCTTCAACGGAAACAGTAGAAACGCCTATACCACCTGAAGATAACTGTGCCGTTGCGCTTGAATTTACGGAAAGCATGAGCGAGTTTTTTTCATCTGCCGATACCGGTGAGCATGGAGTTGATGTGTCTGCCGAAAATGGATACGCATATCTCGCTACAAGTAAGACAAACCAAGGTTTTGCGGTTGTCGACATTGCAATCCCGGCAAGTCCGGTGGTTGAAAATAAATTAGATATAGGAGGAAAGGGGAGATATGTTGTTAACTCCGGAAATTATGCTTATGTCGGGGTTGAAAATTCAAGTGGCGGCTTGGTTACGGTAAACATCACGGACCCTACAAACCCATCAGTTGCAAAAACGACAAACTTCAGCGCAATGGGGAATCAACCATTCTTGGCTGGAAGTTACTTGTACATGGGGCTTGAAGTCACAACAAACAGTTTTAGAGTTTTTAGTATTTCAACTCCATCAAATCCTACTCAAGTCGCTTACTTAAATTTCGACGCAAATACGAATGTTGTTCATGTAGATGGCAATTATGCATATGTCGGAACGGACAAGTCCGGAGGACAATTGAAGGTTGTGGATATAACAACACCGGCAAGCCCTTCCTTGGTAGCAAGTCTTGATGTTGGTGGAGAAATAAACGCCATTGAAATATACGGTACTGTTGCTTATGTTGGAGTTAGCGGATCTTCGGCAATACAAGTAGTAAACATTTCAAATCCTTTAAGTCCATCTATTGCATACACATTGACGACAAGCGGGAAAGTTCAGGATATGGTTTATAACGAAGATTATCTCTATGCGGCTATAGATGAAACCTCATCCGGCTTAAACATAATAAATATTTCGAATCCATTTGTGCCTTATTTGGCGTCAGTAAACGATATAACAGGTAAGGGAACCGGTGCTTGTGTTAACGAGGGATATGTTTTTATAACAATAGATATTAATAACAGCGGACTTGTTGTTAAAGAGGCTTTGGTTCCGGGATATCCGACAAGCGGGACTTATATATCTGACGCGTTTGATACCGGAAGCGAACAAATAAGATACAATTTTATCGATTGGGATTATACGGATACGGTTGGAGGTACGATTAAATTGCAAATTAGAACCGCCGATACGGAAGCTCATCTTTCATCCGCAACCTGGGTGGGGAGTGACGGAACAGCTTCGACATATTATGAAAATCCACGGACAACAATAGTGACCAGTCCTTCGGCAACCGGTAAAAGGTTTATCCAATTTCAGATAATCATGACTTCGGATACATTCGAAACACCTTTGGTTGATAGCGTTAACATTAATTACAATCCATGAGGAATTTGCTAAAAAAGAAAGGAGTTTTGTTGACACAAAACAGCTCATATTATGGCGCAAGGAATGCTTTGCGTCCTAGCGCTAAAGGATCAACTCTTATTGAAATACTTATATATTTCATAATTTTGGCAATTTTCTTATTGGCAGCGACAACTTTTGCGATACAGATTATGGATGTTAACGACACATCGCAATCATTGGGAGAAATGGAGGCGAATCGCGAATTTATTTCAGAAAAAATAACAGATGCGATTTACGCGGCGGATAGCATATCTTCTACAGGGAGTACATTTGATAACGACAACGGAATTCTTGCTTTGCATATGACTCAAGGTGCGGACTCGCCGACGAAATTTTATTTAAGCGAAGGAAATATCTACATGCAAGAGGGAACAGGCACGGCAGTACAAATCAATACAAATGACGTGAAATTGGACTATTTGAGATTCAATCAGGTCTCATATTCAAAAACACCTGATCAGATAATTATTGACGCTCAAATATCTCCAATATCAACAGAAATGGCGCATCTACAAAATACAATTTTAATGCATTTAACAGCCTCGCTTAGACAATGAAAATTTCCATTCAAAAACGCGGCTCGATTGCACTTATAAGCTTGCTCATCATCTCGGCATTCACACTCCTTATAGTCTTGGCGGCTTCGGAAGCGAGCGTCTTAACTTACGAGAGGTATTTGAATGAAAGTTCAGGCGAAACGACTTATTACGGAGCGGAATCTTGCTTGGAAGAGGCGATAATAAGGTTGGAAAGCGATGTGAATTTTGCAGGCGGCACATTAACGATAGACGACGATACGACTTGTACCACAACGGTTACGGGTACAACCGATAAGACAATCTCAATTTCAGTTGATTTCTTGGATTATACGCAAAATTATGAAGCAGTTGTAAGGTTCGTTCAAAATGGATCAATATATAATTCGGAATTAATTTCGTGGCAGGAAATTAGCAACTAGTTTAAAATACACACGCACTCCAAAAACAAAAATGAAATTCTTCCCAAAAACAGTAGTAGGCATAGATCTCCATGACCATTTGGTTCAGCTGATTGTGTTGAGAAAACACAATGGCGACATTTCTTTGGAGGGTTACAATAGGATGACGATACCCACAGGGATAATCAAAGACGGTTCGATTGAAAAAGACGAAGATTTTAAACAGATACTGATAGATCTTTTCCGGAAAGCGAACCCCAAACCGGTAATAGCTTCCGATGTTGCCATACTGCTCCCGACACGAACAACATTTATTCACATATTCTCATTCCCGGCCAATTTAAGTAAAAAAGATATAATCAACGCGATTCCGTACGAAGCGGAGATGGTAATACCTTTTGCGATGCAAGATTTATATTGGGATTTTTTGATTTTGGAAAACGAAAAAACCAGTTATCAATATGTTTTATTTGCGGCCGTACCGAAAAAAGTCGGAGATAAATATACTCAAATCCTCGGTTCAATAGGAATTACACCATCCCTATATGGTATCAATGCGGAAACATTGAAATATGCCTTAAGAAAACAGCTCCCGATAAACAAATCCAGTTTGATAATCGACATAGGCGCTCTTTCGACGAATTATTTGATTTTAAAAGGTGATATCATCAAGTATTTTATAAGTTCGAATGAAGGTACATCTCAATTAATCCAAGAAATAAGCAAGAAATTTAATGTTGAAAACGATCATTTATTTGAGAACTGGGAGCAATGTAAAACGGACAAGCGATATGCCGAGACGATAAACGAATTTATAAAAGCCAAATACAGAATGGCGGTTGCTATAATAATGGAGAAACAGGATAAGAACGAAGAAATACAGGACATATTTTTGACGGGAGAATTTTCAAATCTTCCGGAATTTTATGACCTTGCCAAAGTTAAATTCGTAGGCAGGCAAGTGCATATAGGTGACCCAAAAGTCGGACTCAAAATAGAAGATGAGAAATTTTTAAGCCAAGTTAAGAAAAAGGATTTGAAAATCCCTTATTCGATTTACTTCACGAATGCGATAGGTGTCGCTCTCAAGAAACTGGAAATGAAAACGGATGAAGGTATAAATTTGATACCAAGATGGTTGAAAAAAAGTTTTGCAAGTAGGAGAACAGCAATATTGATAGTAACCGCATCGGTTTTGATGTCGATGTTAAGTCTTTTTATCGCCGGATTTATTGTCTATAAGCACCAACAATTAAATTATCAAAGGACGATTCTTGAGGGAAAAAAATCCAATATCGAGCTGACCCTTTACGGGACAAGATATCAAGAAGTGAAAACGGAACTTGATACATTTAATAACGAAGTGATGATTTTAAGAAACATAGACAATGGGTTGTTTTCCGTACCAACAGTACTCGAAGATATTTATTCGTTTATACCTGAAGACGGTATTAGTATTACATCGGTTAAATTCAATGATACGGATTTGTATATTGAAATTGCCGGTATCGCTTCCACACGCGAAAAACTATTGGAATTGCAAAGAAACGCGGAAGCTTCAATTCTTATAAGCCAAGCTGAAATTCCATTGGCAAGTTATGATAAAAAAACAAAAATCCCTTTTCAACTCAATCTTTATTTAGATTTCACCCAATTGCCACAATATGATACAAGCTCAGCCAAATAATGTAACAAAAAGAGTTTTCAAGGTGACATCGGTACTTATGTTCATAAGCGCATTTGTGGTTATTATAATCGGATATTCGCTTACCGGAACAAATACGGACATTAAGAAATTAAACGAATTTCTTTCCGAAACGGAAAATCTTCAGTCGAATTTTGAGCAAAGTTTACAGCTTTATACTGAGGGGGCGGAGGAATCGATGAATTTCGTCGCGTCTTTAAGACCGGAAAACGATATTCAATATATTCAGTTTATCTCGGAGGTGGAAAGCCTTGCGGAAGAATTGGCTATTGATATTGATTTGGAGTCGGTGGAGGCGGAAATCGAGCCTTCAAGCAAGGGGAATACATTGGCTTATGAAATAAATTTTTATGGAAATAGAGATGACTTGACCGATTTCTTGTCTGGACTTGAACAAATGCAGTATTTCATAAAAATATATGAAATTTCATACACAAATACAGAATTACTTACGGAGGAAGATACCGTGGGAACTCCAAATGTATCTATAAAAATAAAACTGTATGTTAAATAAAAAAGATTACATTTTTTTCTTGTTGGGACTGGCTCTTTTTAGCATAATCATCATTTATTCCGGAATTATCTATCTGAGATGGAATAGCGAAATAGATGATGAAGAATTGGTGGAAATAAATCTTCCGGTGGTTGACTGGGACAGTTATTTCAGTTTGTCAAAACAGCCCAAATGATTTAAAATAAAACTCGACAATAATTGGTCGCTTAAACGCGATCTTTCAAATATAAAAATAAAAAATAATTTCAAAAAAATGAAACACACAAAAAAGGCGTTTACGCTGATTGAAGTTTTGTTGGTAATCGTGATTATCGCGATTTTGGCCGGCATTGTAATTATTGCCGTCAATCCTGCGAGACAGATTTCTCAAGCAAACAACTCTCAGAGAACAAGCGACATCAAAGCTCTTGTAACCGCTGTACATGAATATGCCATCGACAACAGAGGCGTATTACCTGCAACAATTACAGCTACGCCAACTGAAGTTGGGATGGGGACGGGAGAAATAGATCTTTGTGCATTATTGGTTCCGGATTATATAGCTGCAATGCCTGCTGATCCTACAGATACAGATGCTGTATATACGAGTTGTACAACTTACCATACCGGATACAACATTTCGGTTGATGCAGACGGTCGTATAACAACTTCAGCTCCAAGCGCTGAATTGTCAGAGACGATTTCTTTGACTCAATAGGAAGTCACGCAACGCGAAACTCAATGTTAAATTTAAAAGCCCCCCGAATTGCGGAGGGCTTTTTTTCGTTCATATGAATTAATATCCAAGTGCTTGTAGTCTATACAAAGCCAAGATGACATCTTTTCTGAGCATACCATCATGGGGATTTAATGTCCCCTCCAGTCTATCGGTCACTTTAATGATATGATAACCAAATTCGGTTTCTACGATTCCGGATACTTCTCCTTCTCCGATTGCAAATGCAGCATCTTCGAATTCAGGCACCATTATGCCTTTCCCGAAATATCCCAAATCTCCACCACTCGCTGTTAAACCTGGATCTTCAGAGTACATTGTCGCCAATTCAGCGAAATCTTCACCGCTATTTATTTGATCTAATATGTCGGAAATTAACGCATAAGCCTCTTCTTTTGTTCTGTCTGAATTTATTTCAGATTCATCCCAACCGACAAGGATATGACTGGCTCGAATCTGCTCGCTATCATCTTCTAGATCGACAAGCCCATTCTGATAAGCAAAATATGCATAAGGTCTATACCACAGAGTATATTCATCAACAGGTACATCTGTAAAAACTTGTTCACTTGTATCGACTTCACTCAAGTCAATGTCTGCAGTTTCGAGAAGAATCTTGAGCATTTCAACTTTATTTACCGTGCTTTCAGGCTTAAAAGAGCCATCGGTATATCCTTCAACAATCCCATTTTCGGTTGCAGACATTATGTAAGGACCATACCAAGAATCGTCAAGAACATCGGTATAAGTGGATGAGTCGTAAACGAGTTCAAATCCAAAAGTCTCAACCAAAACTTTTGTTGTTTCGGCTCTATTTATTTCATCGGACGGTTTTAATTCGCCTGTTTCATCATTGCCCGTGAAAATTTCCTCATCTTGCGCCCAAGTAATTGCGGCACATTCTTCAGCAGTGAAATCTGCTGAACTTACATCAGGGAAGTTACCGCAAGCGATTTCCACAGGCTGGTCTTCTAAAAGGGAGTCTCCAATGGCACAGAATCCGGCATAATACAGATCCAATTCGCATTCGCTTGAATCGGTAAATACGCAAACGGAATAAGTTTCTCCGCTATCATATGTCCTTTCCTCTATAACACCTGAACCATCCGTACAGAACGATTGTTCGATTAAGAGTTGTTCTTCTTCGGTATCTTCGTCAACGCTTACGAAATCATCGGAAGTATCTTCGCCATACTCATAAGCTCCAATGTCAAAAGCGCTGCCGATTGGACGAGATTTTTCATCATAATCATCATCAACATCGACAAGTCTCAAATCATCACCTGTATCTATAAGAAGACTGTCTGCGGTTAAAGTAAAATCGTCGCTATCCACAGCGGTTAATAAAGGATCGATAGTCATATTGTTAATTCCGACTTGAGAAGCTTCTTTTGAAGAACTGTGAATGTAGAAATCATTATCATTATTGAGATAGAAAGAGTTGTGATCGATAATTGATTCAAAAAGATAACTATCCAAGTATATCGCGCCACCCTCGCTAGCCGAATTACTATAAAAAACATTATTTATAACATTTAAATTTCCCGATCCTGCTGAAATATAAATGACACCACCATGATTAGCTGCGTCATTTCTAACAAAAGTATTATTATAAACGGCAGGGGAAGAATTATCGCCAACATAAATTGCGCCACCGCTATCGCGTGATGAATTATCGTAAATCACATTATTTTTAATGGTAAAAGTGCCATTTTGGGTATAACCGACATATATAGCACCGCCGGTTGTTGCCACATTGGAATAAATTTCGGATTTTTCAATCGTAACCTCATCCGAAGGATATTGAGCCATAATCGCTCCGCCACTACCGGTCGCATCGTTTAAAGAAAAAATACAAGAAGAAATATTCGCGTATGCGTCGTATATATACACTCCGGCTCCGTTGGTACCGCGTCCGTTTATAATATTAAATCCTTCGATTACCATATCTCCGGAATCGGTCGGTATACTTCTTATATCGATACCGCTTACAAGATAATTGGCATCGATTGTTACAGTGGAAGGATCTAATACATTACCTCGCAAGGTAAAATATTTACTCAAAACAACAAGATTTTCCTGATAAGTACCATCTCCAACAGAAATAAGTCCGCCATTTGCGATATTGTCGATTGCATCTTGTATAGTCTCACAATCTCCGGATCCATCTGCGTTAACGGTTAAAACCGAGGAACCGTTTATACAGGCGGCAAACTCTTGTCCATAAGCAAAATCAACTTTCGTTAAAAATAGCGAAGCAAGAAACACGGGCAGAATGAGCCAGACCTTTTTGTTTTGCATTTTTTTTGTTTTAATGGATTAAATCCGATGATTAATCCATGCTTAAAAGCACGGAATATTCATCGGCTCCATTATAACTTACTGCAAGCCATCTATAAATAGTTTCTGCAACTTCTCCTCTGGACATATCGGTATC
Source organism: Candidatus Altimarinota bacterium (assembly GCA_041666465.1). Classification (GTDB taxonomy): domain Bacteria; phylum Patescibacteriota; class Gracilibacteria; order UBA1369; family UBA12470; genus XYC2-FULL-41-22. The sequence goes on along the minus strand of JBAYGX010000015.1, from coordinate 2,787 downwards.
CGGACCGAATTCTGAACCGTCAATCGGAGCCAGATTCAATTCTTTTGAAAGATTTGCATAAGGGGCGAACCAATCCAAATTGCTTACATCATCATATGGATCGCCAATCACAACCGGATTAACGGAAATTTCGGTGGCCTTAAATAACATTTTTAAGAATTCAACTCTATTTACGCTGTCAGCCGGTTTAAATGTTCCATCGGGATATCCATCTACAATACCGAGAGTTTTTGCGGTTGCGATATAGTCGGCATACCACGCACTCGTATCGACATCCGGGAATGTAAGATTCGAACCATCGGAAAGTTCAGTTCCGAGAGCAACGAAAATCATCTTAAGAGCCTCAACTCTTGAAACGGAATTTTCAGGTTTAAACGAACCGTCATCGTATCCGGAAATCACATTCTCATCGCGCAAATATTTAACAGCCTTATAGAACTTGTAACTACTTCCGACATCGGAAAATAAAGTGCTTTTTATAACATCGCTAAATCCGGATATGGCGCCGTTTTTAACTTTTATAATTACATCATCGGAAATGGAAGGAGTAAATGTCACGGTTGCAGTACCGAATTTGAAATCATCTCGTCCCAACGATTCCGGTTCAAATATACCTTCGCCGGAAGTCAAAGACATTTTTACGGTTCCACTCACGCTATAAGAAGGTGTGAAATTACCATCGAGATCGATAGATTTTATCGTTACGGTTTCCGGAACACCGACAACGAAATATCCATCGGTTTCGACCTCGAAACTGTTAATCATATTGACCTCGGCAATAACCGAAATATCCGTACTTATTTGGTAATCTTCAAAAGAAACATTTAGCGTAGTAGTTCCTTCTTTGTTTGGCGAAAAAGTGAATTGAGCGTGATTATTGTTAAAATCATCAGCCTCAAGATGAGAAATGCTTAAGTTCCCAACAGATGCATCGCTTAATGAAAGTTCGATACTGTCTGTAAACTCCGGATCATTAAGGTTTTCGCCATTTTCATCATACAGGTACAAATAAAGACCCAAATTGTTATTCAAAAGCACATAAGGATCATTCTTTATTTCAATTGTTGCAAAATCCATCGTAGAAACCTCTTCTTCTTGTATCTCTTCTTCAGTTACTTCTTCCACTTCTTCTACTACTTCTTCTACTTCCCCAACTTCTTCCACTTCTCCGACTTCCGTAGTAGCAGTAGTGGATGTATAAACATAAGTTGTCGTTGTCTCAACCCCGTCATAATTTAAATAATTATTAACATATTTTAACGGATTGATCGTATATGCTTTCACATTATCAATCCCAAGTCCCGCGCTAACCGCATCAAAAAACGAATAGCCCAAAGCGCTATATTCAGAATAAGTAAAAGGCCAATATGGATGCCATGGAGCATCGGCATTATCTATCTGAAAATGCAGATGGTTGGTTGTTGCAGTACCTGTTGCTCCGACTTTCCCTATCAGCTGTCCTTTCTCGACAACATCACCTTCGGCAACATCTATTTCACTAAGATGTGAGTAACTGGAATGTAAATCCGTTTTGTAATCCGAATTGTCCAAACTAGGAACATCATAATGGGAAATAACTATATGGTTACCAAATCCGCTTGAACTGTAAGAAACTTTTTCAATAACACCGTTTGCAATAGCATAAACCGGAGTGCCTTCGGGAGCTTTTATATCAATAGCCGGATGACTGCCGCCATATTCAATCCCATCCATTTCGTAATTGCCGGCATAAACTACCGGATATGTAATTTGTTCATTTACAATCGTTTTATAGTCACTCGTTCCCCATGTAAGTCCATCGGTTGAAGCGAGTAATAACGAGGTGTCATAAGCAGGAATTGAAATTAAATTGGAACTTGAATAGTCGGAATAACTCAAACTCGAATCTGTCACCATAGTCCAATCAGGAACATATTGGATTGGATAAACCGTACCATCAAAAGATGCAGGTTCAGGAGTCGAAACCAAGCTTACTTTCAAATTAGCACCACCAAATTCAACCGTTAAAACAGAGGTGAGCAGTAAACCCAAGATCAGAATCCAATGGGTAAGGTGCTTTTTGTAAGACATATCGGTTGAAATTAGAAGGTTTACAAATCTTTCTATTATAGCACGCTTTCATGATAAAATACAGCCAAGATGCATACATTTATCTCAAGAAATCCGACTCAAACCAAGAAGTTGGCAAAAAAGATCAGGGATCTTTATCCAAATCATAATTTATTCCTGTTATCAGGCGATTTGGGGAGTGGAAAAACAGTATTTGCCAAAGGGATAGGGGAGATGATGGGGATTAATAGTAGAAATATAAAAAGTCCGACTTACACGCTAGTACATGAGCATAAGCCGGTAGCGAAACGAACGGCCCTTCCCAAACTGCTTCATGCGGATTTCTATAGATTAACGGTAAAAGATGATTTACTGATGGAAAGCGTTAATTTATGGCTCTCTGAAAAAGGTATCGTTATCGTGGAATGGCCGGAAATAGCCTTGTCGGACTTCCAGAAACCACATCTCCATATAACTATAGAAGAAACGGGGGAGAATGTCCGTCAGATTAAAATAATCGAGAGATTATGACGAAAGATGAAGTTAAAAAAATGATTGAAGAGTTCCATATGCCAAAACACATTCGAAGGCATTGCGAACAGGTCGCGAAAATCTGTGAGTTCTTGGGGCGAAAACTTGTCGCAAAAGGACATAAAATAGATATTGAACTGCTTGTAAATGCGGCTTTGCTACACGACCTATTCCGGATTTGTGATGTTGCGGTTTGGAATCCGCAAG
>JBAYGX010000014.1:0-19366 GCA_041666465.1 Candidatus Altimarinota bacterium | reverse complement strand
GAACAGAAATTGCAGTTCGTATTTGAGCGAATGCTTCTGTTCTTTTGCCTGTTTTTTCGCCGTGTCGATTGAAATGTAAATTTCCCCGAGCATTTCCTCGCCCGGGAATTTTTCGGTCTCTTTGTAAACAAAAGAGATTACATCTGTCGGCGTATTTTTACCGCGATATTTTTTATTTATTTTCTTGATTTCCGAGTCGGAAATAATTGTAAGAGAGATTAGTTTTTCCACTTTTGCTTTTGATAGAAGCGAAGTAAAAATCCGCTTGTCGATTTTTGAGTTGGTTTGATTTGAGTAGAGAAGATTCATAAGAAGTAGCAAGTAGTATGTATTAAGAGATGGGCTGTCATAAGCCTTGCCATAATTTTTCATAAATTCCCCATTCCGCATCATCAGTCTCCCATTCCGCATAAATCGCTACGCCCGTAAAAACCGAAACCTCCGCGCGTCTATTATTAAGCCCCTGAATGATCCCTTTCAAGCCGCTTTCCATATTTTCCACCAGTGGATCAAAACTTTCCTTATCATCATCGTAAGTCGGTATTCCTATCAGCAATTCCGTATCGTAACCGTTCAGAATTTGAGTCAAATAAATCACCTGTTGCTCAACAAGCCATTCGTAATGCTCGATCTCGCCAAGAGAAGTGTCGTAAGTCATAATCACTATCTGATCCGCAATCTCGGCGGTCGCCTTGAAATAATCCGTTTCCCAATAACTTGTTATATCCTTATCAAGAATTTCACCAGCCAAATCACTCAAAAAAGAGGGCTGCCATTCATCCGTCGCAACAGATATAAAAGTATCCTCTCCAAGTTCAGCCCTTGTTTCTTGCAGGAGCGTTAAAAACGCCGTGTCATCATGTGCAATCGGTTCGATATCGTAATGAATCCCATCAAAACCCGTTTCGGAAATTAATTTTTCGCAAGTTGTCGTTATATTCTCCCTGATATCCGCATCATCTATATCTAGTTCCGACCTTACCTGCCCCACCCATGCCAGCACAATGACATCCGGATTTTTAGCCTTAAGGATTCTTAAAAACTCGCTCGCGAACTTGTATCGTTCTTCAGGGATCGTCCCGTCGCTATCAAAAGGGCCCGTATGAACGAACACATACTCGATGTCGTATTTGGCCAGCTTAAGCGCTAAGTCCTCAACTACAGCGGTTTCCTGCTCATTCCCGACCCATGCGTGCTTAACCCACAGCCCGTTTGATTTTAAGTTAAAATCCTTGCCCTCTAGGTTGCCGTGAGGACCGATAAGGAAATACCAGGCGAGAAAGACAACGAGTAGAGCTGTTAAAATGGCGTATTTTAAGAAGCGTTTTACAAATTTCATACGGAGGCATGATAACACGAAATACAGAGTTACCGAGCTTGATTCACTATTCCGTAAATCCCTATCCCGAATGCAACCGAGACATTCAATGACTCCTTTTCCCCGTACATCGGGATAAAAACAACATTATCGGACTCTTTCAAAATTGATTTCCTGATACCTGTTACCTCGTTCCCTATTACGAAACATGTTTTTGGGGAATATTTCACCTGATCGAATCGCTTACTCCCTTTGGCAAGCTCAAGAGAAACAACTTCATAGCCTTGTTTTTTAAGGTCTTTCACTACCGTCAATGCGTGTTTTTTATACTCGTAAGGAATTGTTTTTTCGGCTCCGAGAGCGGTTTTTGCCACTTTCGGATCTGTCGGTTGCCCGGTTATTCCGCATAGATAGACCTTGGAAACTCCCGCCCCGTCACAAGTTCTGAAAATCGAACCTAAATTGTGAAGGCTGCGTATCGAATCAAGGACTACGGATATGTCAACTGTGCAGGTTTTCTTGGCGGTTTTTTGCCTTTTAATAGCCATTTTTAACGGTTCGCCTATACATACTTTTCGACTAACGCAAAATACCATTTTTCGGACCGAAAATAAAGACATGTAATTTCCGACCATGTTTCAAAATCCTATTTACAAACACGCCTTCCAAAAGCGCTTTTTCCGAACTTGATTAGTCGAGAGTTTTCTTGCAAATCAGGCATGCATGTTTTTACCCAGAGATCCAAATGACCTATTCGGTCAATCGTTTTATAACTTTTGCAATAAATCCGCCTATACACGCAATGGTAGACACCATGTCCATTTTGTCTAGACAGAGTAGACAGCGTGTCTAGACAGGCTGTCTACTGTCGGCTTCACAAGCCATCATTCCGGGTAGACACGAGTAGACAAACAGTAGACACCGTGTCTATTTTGTCTAGACATCGGATTTTTTTACTTCTAGAATGGGAATCGATGACATCTTTCACTATAGACAGAAAACAAGCTTCGGAAATTATTGGCGTTTCTTTGCGTACACTAGACAGGTATATCCGCGGAGGCGAACTTAATGCGCGCAAGATTAACGGGTTCGTTAAGCTTGATGAGAATCAAGTGAAAGGTTTCAAGACGGGATACACACCTCGTCCGCAAGCGCCGCAGGAAGACACTGAGATTGTACAGGAGGGAGTACCCAGAATACGCATACATCGCTCTTTAAACAATTTTGATCGCGTTGAGGCTATCGATGTTCATTCGGAAGTCGAACGCGTGCTGGGCGAAGAGATTTCGAGTTCAGGGCGGCAGACAGACATTTACGAGGTGTTGTATAAAGAAACTCGTGACGAACTTAAGGAATATCAAAAAAAATTGGAGATTGCCAATTATCAAGTTGGTCATTTGGAAGCACAAGTGAAAAATTCAATACCACTTTTGGCTTATCGCGCGGAAAGCTTAAAATTGGCAAATCGTGAAAATACATTGAAAAAAGTCGTGCAAGACCAAGTCAATAAAGCGAAGGGGCTTGAGAGGATTCTTGATTTGGAGAAAACGAATGCGAAAATTTATGCTGCGTTGTTGTTTGGGGTGCTATTGCTACAGCCGATATTGTGGTGGGTGTTGAGAAGGTAGAGAGCAGAATTACAGAGAAAATAGTCGAATTTGTTTTCTTTCTTCTTCTGTATTTCTGTAATTCCGTAATTCTGTAACTCTCTTCAGAGCTTCTTCTGCACCAGATACAAAAACATGCCCAGCATCATAAATCCGAAGACGGATTCTACCGAGAGTAGTAGTTTCCCGATAAATAATTTTGGTGCGAAATCACCTATCCCCAGAGTTGTCAGGGTAACGACTGAGAAATAAATATAATCGAACCAATGGGCGGTAGCGCTTGGAATGGTTTTGAACTGTTCGCCAACTTCAATATCTATAAGATAGTACATAAGCGCCATAACTAAACTGAAGAGCGCTGCTGTAACACCCCATCTCATAAAACTATCACCATACATACTTGTCATTTCGAGAAATTTATAACCGATCCAATCGGCATAATCTCCTTTAAACCAAAAAGATTTCTCCCTATAGTGCATTTTCTCAATATAAGCATGCCTTTTACTCTCATTAAAACCTTTACGCGCATAAGTGATTTCGAGTGAACTGTAGCATCTTTCCATCAGGTGATAAAAATCTTGTATTTCTATATGCGAATATTTTTTCCCATCTTGGGAATGTTTTTTTTCTCGTTCCGCAAACTCTTTGCTCATTTTCTGGAAAATTTCACGACACTCCTCGGTATCATAAACAAGATGTGCCTTGAGTAAACTGTGAAGAAGATAGTAGTAACACAAACCTTTTTCCGTATGATCATCTTCCTGAAGTTCAGCCAAACGATCCTCGAAGACTTTTTTCAACTTGGCGTATTCATTAAAATCACCTCGTTGTTCGATCATGCTTACAGCTTCATTGAAATTCATGGGGAGAAGGTAATAGCTTATAACTTACAGCTTGTAACTTGAGGAGAAGACAGGACTTCTCGATTCTGTATATTATAAGCCTTTTTTTTGGTTTGGTCAAACCTCCTCCGGTCGCGACTGGTCTTTTGCGTAACGGCTTGCGAAAATATTTTCACCATCTGCCTCTATTACAATAAAACCGCCTTGGTAATTTTGTGATTCAAATAACAGATCTGCTTTTCTTTTAATTTTAGATGGCGTTCTTGCATGTCTAAATCCTTTTGAACTCAGTTTTATTCTCTGCCTGTATCCTCTTGCTTCAAGCTCCAATTTTAACGCTTCAGCTGTTCTTGCATCCATATGTACCGATGAAGACATATCTTTATCGAACCATTTACCCATACCTGTCGGCATAATTATTGGAAGTTCTTTTCTTTTTAAAAGCTCTCCCATTAAAAGACGACCATCGACAGATAATCCCCGCATAGACTCAAGCATCCTATCTTTCGCCTCTCCGCAAATCACAGCTATCGAACGCGATGGAGATAGCTGCATTTCAACGGCCGGTTCTTGACCTCGCAGCAATTGCGAAAATAAACTTATGGAAAGGGCATGCGGTATATCACCACTAACCACATCGTCTGTGCCTTGATAAGCATCTATTATTTCCATAAAGGATTTTGCAAGTAATACTGCGCGTCCTTATCTTGGATGATATAATCATCCTCGTGAAAAACAAACTCTTTTATATCATTTGGGCGATTATCGGACTTTTGAGCTTCTTTTTTGATTTCCGAGTTCTAGGTTTTTTTAATGATTTTGGACATTCGAGCCTTGATGGCGCGATGGTGTTTCTGACAGATTTCGGACTTTTGTTCGTATTGGCTTTTTTGTTTAGTATTCTTTTCGAGGAAGGGAAGTGGAATTATCTGATTTTGATTGCGATTGCGTTGTTTTTTACAGCCGATGTTGTTTTTGCCGTAAAATTCTTATTCCAAGTGCCACGACCGTACGATATTTACCATGAGGTTGAGAAACTTGGCCCTGCACTCGGATATTCTTTCCCCAGTCTTCATACCGCGCTTGTTTTTGCGGCATTACCTTTTTTTAGGTTTGGCAGACTCAAATATTTTAAAGAATGGTGGTTTTTGTTCTGCGTTCTGATTGGCGTAAGCCGTTTGTATGTCGGTGTGCATAATTTGAGCGATGCGGTTTGGGGCGGATTGATCGGTTTTTTTATTGGCGATTTGGTTTATTTTTTAGAGGGTCGGTATAAGATAAGCGAGTGGTTTTTGTATCATATAAAAGATAAATTCGAGTTACGCAGGCAGGTTATGCATATGGTTACCGGACTGGGGATTGCGTTTGCGCTTTATCTTGGACTGATTGGGGCGTGGTTTTTGGTTTTTATTTTGTGTGTTGGATTGGTATTGGCAGTTATTTCGCGCGGTTGCGACATACCTCTTGTGTGTGATTTTTTGGATTTTTTTGAAAGGCCTTCTGTAAGGAGAAAATTCCCAGGGATGGGATCGTTTTTTATGGTTCTCGGTAGCCTTTTTGCAGTTCTGTTGTTTCAACGAGATATCGCAATTGCGGCGATTATTATTATGGCGATTGGGGACAGCGTGACGAATATAATCGGACGTTATTTCGGCGAGATTGATATCCCGTGGAATCGAGAAAAACAGTTTGAAGGGCCGATTGCATCGTGCATTCTGTCTTTCCTGGGCGCTATGTTGATTGTCGGGTGGCTACCTGCTTTGGTTGGCAGTGTTGCCGGGGCGCTTATTGAGACTTTTAAATTTAAGATTTGGCGCATAAAAATTGACGACAATTTGATTGTGCCGGTTATGGCTGGGGGAGTGATGGAAGGACTTAGTAGGCTAGTGAGCTAGCTGAAGAGAGGACCTAGGAACTAGGACCTAGTTTCTAGTTAAGATAGTGAGCTAGTAAAGAGGGGATGAAGAGAAGAAACGAAAAATCTATTATTCCCACTCAATCGTTGCCGGTGGTTTATTCGTAATATCGTAGAATACAGCCGATATCCCCGGGATTTTCATAAGTTTTTCCGCAAGTTTCGTCACCTTATCCCAAGGAAGCTCTGTGAAATTCGCCGTCATCGCCTCTTGCGAAGAAACCGGTCTGAGTACAATCGATTCTTCGCCTTCAACATTAACAGATAGCGGGACAAGAACTGTCGGACATTGCCAAACATCTTTTTCTTCCTTAATTGCATCCATAACAAGCGCATCGGCTTCTTGAAGAGTTTTTATGCGATCTTGGGTGAGATATTTTTTCACAACCGAGACTTTTTTTATTTCATCATCTTTAATCGCAACTGCAACAAGTACGCGATTAATGCGAGAATCTGCGTTTGTTATCGAAGGAGCGATTGCGCGCAATTTATTCCAATCATGAGGCTCTTTCATATCCAAAACCATAGGATGGCGATAAGTCCTTTCATCTCCTTGTACTCCCACGCTTTTTATAGGCAAAAGATGCCCGTTTGGTAATTTTTCGTATTCCCCGTCCGCCTTCTCCGCACACAAACATCTCACCGCCAAACCCGGACCCGGGAACGGATGTCTATTGACCATTTCCTCAGGCAATCCCAAACGCGCGCCAACCATACGAACTTCGTCTTTGTACAACTCTTTAATCGGCTCGATTATTTTGCCTTGGCGAATCATTTCTTCGATTTCGGGAACGCGATTGTGGTGAGTCTTGATCTTATCTGCGTTGCGAGTTCCACCGGATTCGATTGTATCAGGATAAATTGTCCCCTGACCGAGTAACCATTCTGACGGGTTGAGATTAAGTTCACGAGCGACATCGCGCTGGATTTCCAAGAATTTATCACCGATTATTTTGCGTTTTTGTTCAGGTTCGTAAATGTCTTTTAATGCCTCAAAAAATTTCGGACCCGCCATTTCGGTGTGGAGATTTTTTATACCTATGCTCGCAAGAGATTTCTTAATGTGCACCGTTTCGTCTTTTCGCATAAAACCGGTATCGACATACATCGCGTAAACTCTGTCCTCGCCGAGTGCTTTTGCCAAAAGTGCGTAAGCAACTGTCGAATCGACACCTCCGGAAACCAACATAAACACTTTTTTATCGCCAACTTTTTCGTTAATCGATTCGATTTCTTGTGAAATAAATTTCTCAATCGACCAATCGCGTTTGGCTCCTGTTATATCTATAAATGCGTCGAGGATTTTTTCTCCGCATTCCGTGTGAGTCACTTCCGGATGAAATTGTACCGTGTAAATTTTTCTTTGCTCGTTTGCTGTTGCCGACATAGGATCGTTTTTCGTCCCACCTATCACTTCGAATCCTTCGGGAATTTTTTCAACCGTATCGAAATGGCTGGCGTAAACTTGGTAAGATTTTTTTTGTAAATTCTTAAAAATGCCTATGTTTTTTGTGACAGTAAATTGCGTTAGACCGTACTCGCCTACGACACCTTTTGCGACACGGCCGCCAAGTGTATGTATCGTAACTTGATGGCCATAACAAACGCCGAGGATTGGGATATTTAGGTCGTAAATTTTCGGGTTTATTTGAGTTTTCGGATCGTTAACCGATGCCGGACCACCGGAAATAATTATGCCTTTGTAATCTTTTAATTTATCGGCTGTTATGTCGGTTGAATGGATTTCCGAATAAACACCAAGCCTTCTAACGCGGTTGGCGATGAGGTGGGTGAATTGGCTTCCGAAATCGATGATTGCGATCTTGTCGAGCATGTAGTAAGTATAAAGTATGAGGTATAAAGTATAAAGGGATGGAGTTTTGCTACGCAAAACATTTATATCAAAAACTGGCTCTTATCTTTTTCACCAAACCATTAATTAGCTTTTCTACGGTTATAGACTGATTGAACAATTTATCAAATAATTCTTTCGAAACATATTCATTGTCTTTTGCTATAATCAATTGGTTTTGCAACTCCGAGAGTGAACCCTTTGCAATACTATAAAATTGTAATTTCTCAGCCCTGTATTGCCTCGCGAATCCCTCTGTAACATTTGATGTTATTGAAACCGCCGCTCTCTGCATTTGACTTGTTAGTCCAAACATTTCCGTTTTTGGAAACTTTTTTGTTATCTCATAAATGAACATAACAAGTTTATGGCCTTCCTGCCATGCTATTAAGTCTGTAAATTTTGTAATTTTTTCTCCCATATTACTTCTTCCCTTTATACTTTATACTAGATATTTAATACTATTCTCACAGTCCCCGCTGCACCACAGTAATCACCCGCGGATTCGGCTCAATATAGTTACCATGTTTGTCGCGAATATTCCTCAAAGTTATCTCGTAAAACTCCTCGTCTTGGCTAGTCATCCCGAGCGTGTCTAGCCAAACATTACCCCCGTCGCAAGTGATTGTGTCTATGTAGACTACGTCTGTCTGTCCGGACATTGTTTTGTCAGTGTCTTGTATCGAATAAGCGAATGGATCCGATGCCGTTTCGCAATCAAGCGGCTCGTTAAAACCAATGTAAATTTTGTTCATTTCGACAATTTCGTGAGAGTGAATTCGAGGCGCTGTTTCGTCCGGATTTATTTTTAAACTTAAAGTCTTGTCTTGCAAAAGATCGAGTGATAAATAAGCGTGTTCTTCTTTCGTTTCAAAACTATCGCTATTGAGTGTTGAGCCCTGCGGAGTGTGAACAATAATTTCATAATGATCGGCTTCGGTGCCCGGTTGTTTCACCAAGTTAAGAGTATACGAACCGTCTTTTACCATATCGATTGGTAGAGAATATGTGTATGTAAGTGTCTCGTTCCCGCCCGTATCCAGCCTAACTATATCGCCGAAAGCCTGATAGTCATCATACGCTTCCGTATGCGTTTCGTCGGTACCGCTCACTAGGGTCGCACCGGCAGGAACGAATGCGCGGAAATATCCCTTATAGTTACCACTCAATGGGATATTGTCGCCACCAAAATGGTCGATATCAATGGTAAGAGTGCATAAGATCTCCGTTTCTTGTATGTCGACTTCATACTTAATGTTTCTGGAAATATATCTGTCATCTTTCATCCCGCCGAGATTTGCTTCGTTGACGGCAAGGAGATCTGAAGAGATGCCCATTGCGGGCATCGTGTTCGCCCAACCGAGAGTTGCGACTTTATTTTCCATAAACTCATCCTCAAACCACATAATTATATGTTTTTCGTTCAGATTTTCTATAATCGTATCCGAGAGTTTTCTTATGGAGAGCGGGCTTGCGATTATTTTTTCAATCAGATTTTTTATTAAATCTTTCATAACATCTTTTCTGCCACTTAACGCCTCCTCGCTATGACGATCTATATCGGAAACTTCCGCCTCCAGGGTTTCGAAAAGATTGTTTTGCGTAAGACTAAATTCGCCTGCGGCGACCGGTTCATAAAGTCCTACCAAGTCCTCAAGAGTTGAGAAATCAACGGATACAATCCCATCTATTTGAGCTTCCGGATTTGTGATTTGATAAAATTTGATCAATTCAGTGGCGGAGTCGGGAAAATTTATAAAATAATTGGCATCTCGAAAAGTGTATCCGCCGTAAGTTTCGCTCCAAAGGAGTTCTTGCATCGGATAGTAGGGCGGATCTATGTATTCGTGATCATCAATTTCACCGTAAACATCGTAGAATGAAAGACCGGTCGGGAAGCCGTGAGTGATTTCGAGGACGCCATAAGCGGAAATGAAACCGCCGGTTGGACGAAGTTCATTGTTGTTTTCGAAAAGAATCAGATATGTACGATTGCCGAAAATTGTGCCGACGAGCTTGAAATAATCGGGGATGAAAGTTCTTAGTTGTCCGAGAGAGGAAACCACCCAAAGGATTGCGAGAATTATAAATGCCGCGAGTGTGTTTAAAATGATTTTCTTTTTCGGAAAAGGCTTGTGGGGTAAAAATTCTTTTGCGCGAGAAATTGTTTGTTTGAGTCGGAACATGGGGGAGGGGGAGGTAACTTGTAACTTACAACTGACAACTTACAACAATGAGAATGGTTGTAGTTTATAACTTATAGCTGATAGCGAGAAGTGGGAGTGGGTTGATTTGAAGTTGTTTTTGTGGTATGATTCGGTGATAAATTTTTAATCAAAACAAATATGAAAGGATTATTCTGCTTCCCAAATCGATTGGTATTTATGAGTCCGGCTACTGAAGCAATGGGACAGGCTGAAGCGGCTGAGAAGTATGTCGAAAAGAGAGGACTTCTCCAAACCGACCAGGAATTCAGGACGGCGAATGAGACATGGGCAAGAGAAAACGGGAATACCGATGTCTTAGATGGATATACAGCAACTGTCACGCAAGGAGGTTCTTTTACTGAAGCTATTGCTCAAGCCCTTTATGAGATGGATTTTTCCGAACTTCAACAAGATGGCGTTCAAGATGTTCTGAATATCTGGATCCGAGCGGAAAGAAGCGGGCTTTTGACGGCAAAGGCTGAACCTGGTGACAAAATTAAGGTAATTTATGATCCTAAAGACCCTGCCAATTTCAAAATGACACTTGAGTTTACTCCTGTAGGAGGGACTCCTGTTCTTATAGACTTACTTGCACCTTCTCCAGCACAGCTTGAAGCATTGGATGCTTCTAGGAAAAGTCGCCTTGCCTTGCCGGTATTATCCGCTTTGGAGGAAGCAAAAAACACAAGCAGTATTGATGCCGCAATGAATGCGCTTGGGCTTGAAACCGGATTCGCAGCCAGGACTGCTTATTTGAAAGAAAATGAAGAGTGCGTTGATGCAATAAATGCGAAATTAACATCCGGCAAAATTGATTTCAACAATGTTGAAGGAACTTACAAGGGTACTCGTGCACAAAATTTAGCATTTCTTGATTGGGTTATTACGAATGCAGAGAGTGTTGCTGCGACGGAAATTATTGGGTCGCTGGTAGCGCCACAGGTGCTACTACCGCCTGAACCAACTCCACCACCACTTGTTGTTGAAGAACCAGTAGCAACTGAAACCGAAAAATCCGCGAAAGAGTTGAAGGAAGAAATGGATGCTCTTCATGATAAGATATATGAGTCTTTAAATGTACTTGGCATCTTTAGAAGTTTAACTGTCGACATAAAAAAAACTGAACGCAAACCTGCCGGTTATAGCGCAGAGGTTCATGCGACATTGGCAACTTCGAATGCGACACCTAATGAAGATGGCACAGTCCCCAACGACCAAATTTTATCAATAAGAATAAATCCGGCAGAAGTAGTGTCGACTGCTGAAGGCGACAGGACAACTCGTACCGAAAGACTCGATGCGAGAATTCGTACCTATGAACGGCTTGACGGAGTACTTACTCAAGTTGGAGAAGCTTTCAAAGAGATTCATAAAGTAAGCAAAGATGCTCAAAATCGCGGAGATGTGATGGGATATGGAGAAGGAGCATTACAGGCAATTTTCGATAGGCATGTTGCTCCAGGGACGATAACCGTAGGTAGTATGTTGACCAGAACGGACGCCCCTCTTGTTGTTGAAACGGCTTCTGACTCTCCGGATGCTCGGTTAACGGCACGTTTAACTAGCCAGCTGCTTGCAATTACCGCTCCGGATGGAATGCTTGCAGAAATTCCACGTAGTTATCCGGATGTTGAGTCGTCGTCGTGCTCAAAAGATGGAGATGATACTATAATAATCGGACTTAGATCTACAAATTTTACAAATCCTGTAAAAATCCGTGTTGAAATTAATCCTGCTGTAGCCGCTATACAAGAGCCTCAGGTCGGTTTCAATGAAGCGACTTATAGCAATGGGCATCTTCTTGCCACAAGTTCGACCTTGAGTTCGAGTATCAGTATTGAAAATTTGCCTACCGGTGTAACAATACCTTCCGGGACCGATCTCGATGGCGTTTTGAGGATTGTTGCAGCCTCCATGCAAGAACGCGAGAATGTGAGAATGGGTGAAGAGCCGAATGAGGATCTTGATGATACGCCATTGGGTACTGAAACAATGACCGAAGGCGAAAGAGCGGCGCAAGCGAAATTGGATTCGAGCTGGGAGGAATTCACTAAAACTGGTGGCTTATTTGAAACCATAAAAACAGATAATCCCACTTTCCAAATATCCGTGGAAAGAAATGATACCAGCAATATCCTTACTTTCCAGATTGCCAAAGCTGATCGTGTTGTTACAATTCAAGTTGTGCCGAATATGACAGCTTTTGCGGTCGAAGGTGATGGCTTTGCAGGATATTTCGAACCATCTGGAGATCTTATAACTGTAAGACGAAGCATTCGGCTAAATGGCGATACCGTCACCATGCCTGATAGTAGCGTTCTGCCCTCCGGTTCAACTTTCAGCCAAGGTATCAGGGGTATTATATCGACATGGGATAGGGATTTGGCTGCAGAAACTGCCAGGTTGAGTCCGCCCGAAGCAGCATCAACCATCCCCGGGAAAAAAGTAGAAACATTATCCGCCACCGGCTCATCCATCGTGGACTTGACAGGCATGACAAATGTAAGCCAGGACGACTTCCAAAGAGAAGCTGTTGACGCTTCCAGTGGTGGAAAAACCGTTATTGTCGAATTTGTTAACGGTTCGACTGAACCAACTCAAGGATCTGCCGAACTACGTGCTTGGGCCAATGCAACTCCAGGCATAACCGTTGTTAGAATTAATTCGACTGCAACAGCCGTATCTACGGGTTATGATCTTAGCTCATTCCCGGCATTTGTAGTATTTAAAAACGGGCAACAGGTTACAACCGGAGCCGTCCATTCGATCGATGAGGCAAAGAGGTAAAAAATATAGCATCCGCATCGCGCTTCGTTAGCGCATGTAAAAATTGTTCGTATTTTTTATTCTTCTGTTGCGGCACTACTGCTGTCGTTTTTTTGTCTTCGCTTCTTACCTTTGCGTTCAATTCGATCCAGGCTTTTTGCAGCGTTAGATCCGATCCAAAGACTTGGCCTTTCGTTATCCCATAAAAGTTTATAATCTTCTCCTACTGCAACGCCCGCCCAATCTGTAATAACGTCATCCATCCTTACCAAGTCCATTGTTGCTGAAAACGATGGGATAGCCCATGTTTCTCCGTCCGGGATATCTGTAACCTGAGCCCTGCTAACAGGTGTATATAAAATCTTCTTGGCGGAAGCGGCGCCGGGAAGTGTTACCGCTCTACCTATATCGCGGCAAATTCCTGTCGCTATTTCATGAACGGTACTATTTTTTATTACTCCATCAGCTTCCAGTACCGGAGCCGACATCGTAGTGCTTACAGGTACTTCATCACATGTTCTCCCGCCATCGCCCGTAGCCACAAGACTGCTTGCGATTGATCCCGTCAACTGCAACCCTAAAGACATCGTTAGTCCTGCTCGATTCGCAGTCAAAGACGTGCGCCTACTTTCTCGAGCATAAAACGCATCCATCACTCCTGTGAAGTCCGTACTTGCAATATAATTTCCGCTACTCCCCGCCGGCACAAACATAACCGGAGCATCCCCGTCAAATGCTTGTTCTACGCGACTTAACGATTTATCAAATCTTTGTGCAGCACCAAGCGGTCTCAATTTTAATTCAGTAAATCTTTCTACATCTTTATGCTTGCCTTCTTCCAATGCCCAATCAAGAGTCCATGAACTCATGTCCATCGCGACCTGTCTTAATGCCAAATCCATCATTCTTTGCACTACAGGACTTGTTACCTCAACGATCAATGGGTTCTTGTGTGCCCTGAACCTCAAACCGTAAATGTCTCCACCCCTGGTCCCACCTCCACTACCTACTACTGTTATTGCTCCCATTTCCATTTCGCCTTTTTGACTACTACCATTTCCGGTAGCAGCACCATTCTCTCCCTCTTGTTGAGCAACACTTTGGCTTTGCAATGTTCTTGCTATGGAAACATAGTCGGAAATTCTTTGACGCGCCGCTACCAAGTTATTTCCTTCTATTTCTTCCGGACTGGGGTTGGCGATTGTAGTATCTTCGCTTTCTTCTTCTATATCTTCCGCCGTAACTACCGCTCCCTCTTCAGCCTGTTGCGAATTTCTATTTAGAAATTTGACCTCGTCATCAATTCGCTCTAACAGTTCTGTTATTTCTCCTTGTCTTGCTTCTATTTGAGATCTGCGACCAGCCTCTAACCCGGCGGTCAAAGCCTCCTTGCCTAGGGCTGTATTTTCTTCAACCAATGTCCTTTTTTGTTCTTCCAGTTTTACTACCAACTCTTTTATTTCTCCTATGATTCCCGTGTCCATTCTTGCCAACAATATCAATTGTCTTCCGAACTCAACTTCAGCTTTATTTTGTGTGACAATCCAGTCTATGATTTTTTCTTCGTGCTCGTTTAAAAATTTGAGCTTGTAATCAATTTGCTTTAACAGTTCTGTTATTTCTCCTTGTCTTGCTTCTATTTGAGATCTGCGACCAGCCTCTAACCCGGCGGTCAAAGCCTCAGCTGCTAGGGCTGTACTTTCTTCAATCAATACCCTTTTTTGTTCTTCCAGTTTTGCGCGCGTTCCTTTTTCTGCTGCTTCTTGCTCATCCCGTGGCTCAATCTGAGTAATCATTGTTCTGACTTCTGCTTGTCTCTCGATTACTTGTGGTAACTTACCTGCTGCGTCTATCGTCGATCCGCTCCATGCAATCACTCTATTGTCGGCAAATATTGCCTCGATTTGCGCTTTTGCTCCTTGTGTATCTCCTCCTTCAATAAGGGTTATGTATTCTCCGAGTGACCTGCGCATCTCGGCAAGAACCGGCGCCTTGGGAGCGGCGGCTACCATCTCTGCACTATAATCTGGTGCCGTAAATGTCTGCGTTATAGGATCTCCGGCTTCCAATGCCGCCATCATTGATCTTATTGAGTCCATTTGTTCCTCGTCTTTTCTTGCTTTGGCTTGCGCCTCTAAAAACGCGGCAGGATATTCGTCAGTTCTCCCAACCATCATCGCAGTCCCCGATAACGATTCCATTTTAGTCTTTTGTACAATTTGGTCTTGAAGCTTGGCATCCAATTCTTTTTTGAAAATCTCTATGCACTCCGCGTACATTTGACCTAGTCTGACCTCTTCATCCGTAAGGTCTTTCATGAACATGTCGTACTCCGCGTTCAACCCTTCGAGATTCCTCTCGTGATGAGCCCTTAAGCTTCCCAATATAATTTCCGCACCACCTTCCAGTCCATTTTGTCTCAAAATATCAAGAAGAGGATCTGTTATTTGCACAAAAACCTGGTCTACTTCCGTATTCGGATCTCCTTCTGCCTTTACCGGCAAAACATTCCTTTGCTCTATATCTTTGGCGATCATTGCTCCGTGGAATTTTTTCGTCCAGTCGATCCATGTCGTAACAATTGTTTCCATAAGCCTGCCCTTCATTTCAAAACTTTGTTCGCTTCTTTCTTGCCAACCGTCCTGTATCGCGACAGGTATTTCATCAACTCTTCTATCTGTATGAGCTTCTTTTCGTTGCGCCCCACCTGCAATCGCAGGACTTGAGGCAAGCAGAGAAGCTACTGCCAGCATTAACAGTCTTCTTCCAATACCTCTATTTGTGTCAGGATTTTGACCCAGTGAATTTGCCATACAATTAAACGGATTAAAAAGTTATAAAGGCGTCATTTATACCAAGCCCTTCCCTTTTTGTCAAGTTTATTTCATGGATTGTTTAATTTGGCACGAGAAAATCCCTGCCATCGGATTCCGCATGAGTTTATTTCGCGGCTTCTGTGAACCTGTTTACTACGAAATTTTTATCAAGCGCTTCCAAGAACCAACCGGCTTGCGGACCGGAATTTTTGCCCAGCAAAACCAGATAAATCGCCTCGAAAGCTTGTCGCGGTTCGAGGGTGGAATTTTTTCTTATTTCGTGAATTTTCGCATGAAGCTCTTCGCCTTTCAGAGTTTCTGACATTATTTTTGCGATATCCGATAGGAATTTCTTTTGAGCATCTGTTAACTCCACTTTCGGAAGTTCTTTTTGGATCTCGAATTTGAATTGTTCAGGTGCGTAATCGGCCAACCATTTTTTACCATAATCAACTCTTAAATCCACTTCGGCGACATCTTCTTTTGTAAGTTCGTCTCCTTTTAGAGCAGAAACTTCTTTTTTGGCATCGAGATGAGGCATTTGCAGGAAGAAAATCGCACGGGAGAATCTCGGAAGGTAATGTTTTTTCGGTTCCGTCTCTGCTAATTGAGCGTAGTGAAAAAGTCGTGCCAGGTCGGGGAAAGTTTTTTCTTCCGCAAAATATTGTTCGTACGCTTGATCGTATTGGTCGAAAAGCACAGGTATCGTCGTGCCTTCCGGATTGAACTCTATAGGTCGTCTTGGCGGAAGTTTTATCATCAAAAATCTCAAAAGTTCAGGTGGTAAAAGATCTGCAATCTCTTTTGCGCTTGAGCCTTGTCCTTTCGAAGAACTCATTTTCGCGCCTCCTATAAGGAAAAATTCATAAGGGATGTTGTAAGGTGGTTCCATCTCCAGAATCTCTTTGCAAATTCTTTCGGAAATATCATGCGAACCTCCTGCGGCATTGTGGTCTTTCCCGGAACCTTCCACGGTCACGCCAAGTCCGCACCATTTAACCGGCCATTCGACTTTCCATGGAAGTTTTCCGCGACCGTCGTAAGGATTTACCTCGTCTTTGTGCCCGCAACCTTGCGCCCATTTCACCATGCTTGGCTCACATACATAAGTTACTTTATCGCCTTTCACACCTGTTACTTTTGTTGTTCCGACTTTCCCGCATTTTTCGCAAATAACCTGAAACGGATACCAGTCGTCGGGCTTGATTGAGTTGCTGACCTCTTTATATATTGCTCTTATTTCTGCCGGGTGCGCGAGAACTTTTTCAATCCATTTATTATAATTTCCTTTTAAGTAAAGTTCGCTTGCTCTTATGATTTTTGGATTAAAACCTATCGATTTAATTACTCCCAAAAATTCTTCGCCGAAATATTCGGCGTAATTCTTGTAGTTGGGGTCAGGGGAGGGGACTGTGTAAAGGGGCTGTCCCATGTATTGTTTGTATTTCTCCTGGTCAAGATAAACCGGTAGTCCGTCCATCGGATCGAAATCGTTGAATTCGAAATAGTAATCCACTTCTTTCCCGCGTTCTCTCAGGGCTTGAGCGATGACTCCGTGTATTACAACACCTCTTAGCGATCCAATGTGCACGCGACCGGAAAGAGTTTTTTCATCTCTTATGATGAATTTCTTTTGGTTCGGATATGCAGCGATTATTTCGTCGGCGATTGTATCTGCCCAAAACATAGTTGGCTGGTTAAGACTTAAGACCTAGGACTTAGTGAACTAGTGAAGATAGTAAAGAGGGGATGAAGAAAAGAGAAGAGAAATGCGAAGAGAGGTTAGCGGATTTTTGACCTGAAGTACAGATTTACTTTCTACTTATTACCCAAGCAGAAATTAATGTCATCAAGAAATTTATAACAAATATTGTCCCCAATATCACGAACCATGTAAGAAGAATCGCAATTTCTTGTGAATTTGCGTAACTTATATTATTTGTCCAAAAAATCCAAATAGCTAAAAACAATAAAGCTATTATTTTAACACTTATCGTGAGTAACGATACTTTAAGCAAAATGTTTCTCGTCCCTTTTTTCGTTCCGAAAATCAACCCTATTAACGATGCAATTCCGGCACATACCGTTCCAATCCCAGGGAATGTAATTATCCATCTATAATTATCAACATCACCTAAAAATATTAAACCAAGCAATAGCAAGATTATCATTTGCCCTATCACGCAGATTGTTGATTTTAGTGCGTGCATTATCGCGTTTATTATCTTCTCGCCGGCACCTTCGCCATTCCACTCGCATCAGGCACTCTCTTTTTTTCAATATCATAAAAACGCATCTGCTCTTTCTTGAACATTAATTCTATGCGACCGATAGGGCCATTTCTGTGCTTCCTTATATAGACATCCGTAAGACCGGCACGGTCGGTATCTTCTTCGTAATAATCCTCGCGGTACATCATCATAACAACATCTGCGTCTTGCTCGATTGCGCCGGATTCTCTCAAGTCGGATAATTGAGGGATCTTGCTTGGGCGTTGTTCGACTGCGCGAGATAACTGGGAAAGTGCCAAAATCGGGACTCTCAATTCGCGAGCGAGTGATTTGAATGCGCGAGATATTTCCGAAATTTCTTGAACGCGATTTGTGATTGAAGAGTGTCCGCCTCCTATACTCATAAGCTGTAAATAATCGATAATCAGAAGATCGAGGCCATGTTCCGCTTGTAGACGGCGGGCCTTGGCACGAAGTTCGGCGATTGAGTTGCCGACGGAATCATCTATGAAAATTTTTGACTGGTTTAATTCATCCATAATCGAACCGACGCGGGCGAAATCCTCTTCGGTTAGACGGCCTGTGCGCATTTTCCAAGAGTCGACCGCGAGGAGCGCGCAGAACATTCTTTCCACCAACTGTTCTTTCGACATTTCAAGAGACATAATACCAACCGTCTTACCGGCTTTCGCAACATTTTGCGCGATGTTAAGGGCGAAAGATGTTTTACCCATTGACGGTCTGGCCGCTAAAATGAGAAGATCCGACGACTGAAGCCCGGAAAGCATGTTGTCGAGAGTTTTGAATCCCGTTGGAGTTCCGCGATATTTTTCTTTCGCTTCCGGATCGTGAAGGTCTGAAATTTTTTCGTAAGTTTGGGCAAGAATATCTTTAATATGTACGAATTTGTCTTTTAGGAATGTGCGGGAAACCGAGAAGACGGATTTTTCGGCGCTATCGATGAGTTCATCGATTTCTTCGGTTTCGTTAAAGCCGAGAGATGTTATGTGCTGACCGGCTTTTATCAGATTACGAAGGGTGGCTTTTTGTTTAACTATAATCGCATACTGAACGATGTGTGACGCGGTGATTACTTCATCAACGAGTTCTGCCAAATACGCATTCCCACCAATTACATCTATCTCGCCTTTGTCTTTTAGATTAGCGCTTAATGTCAAAATGTCGATTGGAGATCTTTTCGCAAAAAGATCCAAAACGCCTCCGTAAATTATCCTATGCGTGTCGTAATAAAAGTCATCTTGGTGCACCAAATCGGCGATTTTTATAATCGCATCTTTATCAATAAGGAGAGCGCCTAAAACGGATTTTTCGGCCTCCAAACTATGCGGCGGTATGTTTGTTGAGTCTTTCGCCATTTAACTTAAGGTAGGGCTTGATAAGATGTCATAAATTCTGTGCGAGTGCAATAAAAACTTGTGTCGTTTTTGTTGCGAGGTTGATGGTTTTGGCGTTAGCTAGTAACTAGGACCTAGTTTCTAGTTAAGATAGTAAAGATGCTAGTAAAGAGAATAAAGAGAGGACTTAGGACCTAGTTAACTAGTTAAGATATGAAAAATGCCGGAGAAGACATTGCGCAGGGGTTTTTACAATCAAAAGGATATGAAATTCTTGAGCGAAATTTTCGTGCCTCACAGTTTGGTGAGGTTGATATCATTTGTCGCGATGGTAATGAGATTGTTTTTGTTGAGGTTAAAATGAGGAGCGGCGGCGGATTCGGGGAGCCGGAAGATGCCGTTGATGCGCGCAAGTTGGCTAAAATTGCGCGAGTTGCGGAGGTTTATCTTGGGGGAG
>JBAYGX010000013.1:0-19715 GCA_041666465.1 Candidatus Altimarinota bacterium | reverse complement strand
GGCGCGATACCTACGAGCATCTGTTCTTTTGATCAATATGTTTCGCGCGGAGAGGTGGCTGAAATGATTTACAGGCTTATGGAAAATATTAGCGATAAGACTTCTACGAAGTTTTTTGCAGATGATGCAGACCTAATCGACAGCACAACTTTTTCAAAAAAATATTCAGTAAAGGCCAGAACATGGGGTAATGGAATCTCGACCACAAGCGATGGTGGATATATCGTTACAGGCTCAACTATTCCGAAATGCGAAATGTGCGATACGGACTCTTATATCTCGAAATTAACAGATACAGGTGCGGTTGAATGGACAAGACTTGTTCAAACGGTTTCCGGAGGAAGCGGGGGAGATGATGGATATGGTGTTACGGAGCTGGCAGATGGCGGTTATCTTATGATTGGAGAGACGCCGGGATTTGAAACGGATGAAGAACTTGCAGGCGAATCTTACACGCGAATAAAAACTTTTTTCTCAAAATTCGATTCATCGGGCAATCACCAATGGAGCAGGAATTTCCCTTTTGGATCGGACGATATGACGGATTCGATTTATCCTACCGATGATGGTGGATTCGTGTATTTGGATAACCTGTCGGAATGGGAAACACAGGATGCGGGTGGAGATATTTATCATGAATATCCGTACTCTTCTCTCAAGCTGATTAAGTTCGATAGCAATGGAAATGAGGAATGGGTTAAAAGAATAAGCGCGGATGATGACGACAATTCGGCCTTCACGTTAACAAGTGATGGCGGATTTATTTTAACGGGGAATATCAATTATCCGGATGAGGAAGGCAATTTATGGGGTTATAGCGAAATGGAAGGCATAATGAAGTTGGATGGAAATGGGGATTTGGAGTGGGCGAAAAGTATAGAAGCGATTCCGTTTGAAATACCGACTGCGATCATGAATGAAGCCGGTACCGGGTATACGGTGGATTATCTCGAATGGCGCATGGCGGCGGGGGAGATTGATTTCGTGAAAGAAACTTCGGATGGCTATATCGCGTTTGGATTTTTCTCGACAGTCACGACAAGCGGAATGAATCTGCCGATTGATTTGGAGGCGGCATTGGATCAGCCGCTTATGGCGGTGAAAATGGACGGGGAGGGGAATTTGCAGTGGGCGAAAACTCTCGTTGTGGAAACGGCAAGTTTCAAAGAAAACTTACTTGTCGAACAAACTGACGATGGCGGATTCGTTTTTGTAAATGCTTTTCTGGATCAGGATGATGATATGAATGAAAAAAATGCGGAATATGAGGATATGGTTATGGAAATTAATGACGCTTATGAAAACGGCGAGATAACGGAGGACGAAGCTATCGCGGCTTATGGTGAGATTCCGGAAGAATATACAAATACGAGCAGATATAATTCTCTCGTGATAAAAACCGATGATGAGTTCAATTTGCAATGGGTTACGCAAATTGGCGGAAAGACGGCGTTTTATTCAAACGATGCGGTGATGACTGACGATCAGGGGGTTGCAATCGTGGCTTCGGTTGGGGATTATGTCGATGATGCCGGAGAATATATGTATGTTGTTAAATTAAATGCGAACGGAGATACGAATGCGGATTCGAGCTTCGTTTTTGATTATGAAGGGGTGACTTCTTCGGAAGATGTGACTGCATATGTTCAGATGAATGATATGGATGCAACATCTCTGGATTATGATTTGACGGCGAGTACTCAATCTCCGTTTACGCCGTCTTACACTGCAACAGTTTGGGATATCGATCCGGTTTTGGAAACATCTTTACCGCTTTGTTATGTCGATTCGAGTAGTTCGGCGGGTGGTAGCGACGCAACAAACTGGGCGCAGGTATATTACGAAGGCGTTACGGAAGTTGAGACCACGAATGAAACAAGTCTGGAAATTTATAACGAGGTTATGCCGATTTTGGATGAGCTTTATGATGGAGAGGTTAAGCTTTGGGATAATTATTACGGAATGATGCTCGACTTCGCGTTTGGTAGAGTTGTAACGGAAGAGGATATATTGGCCGTGCAGGCATATTATGAAGGTTTGGGTTACGAAATGATGTCAAATGAGAACGGGACTTTGACCATGGAAAGAGTCGGCCGAACGATTGATTTCGACTTCTCGATACTTCAGAAAACGAAGGGGACGTTGACGGTGACTTGGTAGCCGGCAGCGCAAAAATGCGAAGCATTCTTTGCGCAATATTATCAAGAGTTGTTTTGTGAATACAAAACTCCTATTCCGGTAAGGAGCCGTAGGCGACCGGACGGCATATTCTATTAAGTGTTTTGCGCTAGCAAAACTCAATTTTCACTGAAATCCTGTTTGCGATAGGCATAGCGCTTCATGCAATCGCTCTCACTTAAATAAATCATCAAGTTCGCAAGATATCAAGTCAGATCGATTGAGCACTATCTGTTCCTTTTGGTTGAGATTATCCGCTGTTGTTCTCAACACTTTAGTGACGATATTATTGCCAAGCATTACCCTGTTAGTCTTTTTGAAATACGCTTCGGTTTTGTTATAAAACAAAGTTACAAACTGTTTGAGCTGTTCGCTCAACTCATTATTTGGTTCAAAATTCGCCAAAGCCACGATATGTTCGTTCGCTTTTATTCCCAACACTTTCTGAAACTTTATCCATTCATACACCACGGTATAAGTAATTCGCACAGTTTCTCCCTCTTCGGTGGCATATTTATACACAAAAGAAAAATTGTCAGAATGAAAGTCCTCTCGTACGACTATGCTTTTCAATTTTGTTATAGTATGTATTTTATATTCATCAAGGAGTCGTAAATAACTTTCCATCCAGTTCTCCAGCCAGTTCTTAATAAATGTCCGGTCCGGGAAAAGCGGCGTGAGATCTTGCTTGAGGTTAGTATTATTCACTTTATTCATCTGCAAAGTTAGCTTGTCAAAAAGCACCCGCAAATCTTTCACATCTATCTTTTTGGCGATGAGGTAGTCAAGATCCGGAATAATTTTTTTTGTCATATACCAGAGGAGATCGTAAATATCGCGACCTTTCTCTTCATATACTGCATGCCCTACACCACGCTGTCCGCGCAGAAAAATAGCGGCAATTTTGCTCGCCATAAGCGCCGACATATTATAGGTCGTGATGACAAACGAGAGTTGGTCGCGGTTTATCGGTCTTCGCTCAACTACGGTCTTTGGTGCAGTGAAATGGTTTAGGTCAATTTTGACATGCACTTGTTTTGAGGGGTGTCCGAGCCCCAATTCGTCACCAATGTGAAAACGAAGAAGAAGCCCTCTACAGTTGGTTATTTTTACAGTTAAGAAATCCGCTTCGGTCCCATATGTGCTTGAGAAATGTTTTTCAATGTCTTCTTTTAGTCCACCGAGAAATTTTTCAGTTATCTTATGCCCAATTTCAAAATCCAAATCAACCGACATACGATCAAGCCCATGGCAAATGCGAAGCGCTGAACCGCCGTACATTGTCCAATTGTTATATAGAGGATGGTGATAAATGAAATTCAGGACATAATACTGCAATTCCTCCTTCAAAGCATTGCGCTCCGTCTCCACATCCACTGTCCCGTAAGATGCAAGGTCGGAAAGTTTTCTTTTGAGTGTTATGAGAATTTGGTTATTCATGGTGTATGTGTTTTCTAATCATGTCGTACAGTTTTTCTCGTTCTTGTTTGTCCATTTCGTCAATATCTATACGCAGTTCATGAATCAATGCGTCTATTTCTTCCATCTTTATACCGCGAAACTGTCGTGTTTTGAAATACAGAAGATCAAAGAGTGCTTTTGAAGGTGAAGCGAGAAAAAAATCGAATTCCCCTTTTATTAAAGAAAAATCCGAAAAAAGATCTTTCTTAATAGAGTGATATTCAAAACTTCCCACCTTTGTAATATAGGTGCGCGTAATTTTCGGGGTAACTGAGGTAATAGCATGGATAACCTCGGTGACTAAATTATAATACTCAAGCGCAGTCCAAGAGCTTATGTATGATGGCGTGCGTAAAACATTGGCGAGATAAAACGAATAGGATGTGTCGCTCTTGTTTTTGTGATAAAAATCCGCGGAAATATATAGTCCCTTCTTGAGCTGAATAATGTCCTTTCTTGCCAAAGAACGACTGATGTAAGAATCAACGGTGGTGTTTTTAAGCCCATACTGCTTGCTTATTTGGGAAATCGTCTCCTTGCTGAAGTAGGGTAGGGGTTTTAACTGCTCAATTAATATTTCTCGGTATTTCATAATTACGATACAATTATATCAATTGTGAAACGATATGTCAATGCCTTGTTTCTGAAAGCATTACGAGGAGGCATGCTACAATACTCAAGCAAAACTCTAATCAAACGGTTATGCGCAAGGCGTACATAGCATTACTAACATCAATCGTCGTCTGGGGAATTAATTTTGCGATACTTAAAATAAGTCTTTTTGAGGTAGAGCCGATAACTCTGGCATTTTTTAGATTTTTCATAGCAAGCATTGTTTTATTCTGCGTCGTATTAATTACAAAACAGTGGAATGAACTGAAAAAAGCCTTTAAAGAAGACAGCTTGTTCTTTCTAATGCTGGGATTTTTCGGGATAACATTAATATTTGTTTTACAAAATTTCGCACTTCAATTATCACCAACATCGGAAGTGGCAATAGTTACAAGTGGGGATCCTATATTCATCATGATATTGGCCTGTTTATTCATAGGAGAAAAACTAAATACCAAAAAGATAACAGGGATAATCTTAGGCATGATAGGGGTACTTGTAGTGATATTAAACCAAGCGGATTTTTCAAGTTTATTGGAATCAAAATCTTTCTTGGGAAATACGCTGGCTCTCATGTCCACGATAGCTTGGGCAATCTATACAATTATGAGTAAGAAACGCGTAAATAAATTCAAACCTGTTGTTGTAACGACAATAGCGTCAATATTCGGAAGCTTGTCATTGTTGATATCAATGTTGATTTTCGAAGGAGTACCGAAATTCTCAAGCTATTCAGTAAGCACATATATGTTATTGGCATATCTTGGGGTAGTAGCTACGGCACTATGTCTTTTTACATGGAATTATGCGCTGGAACGACTCGATGCTTCAAAAGTGGGAATTTATATGTTCCTAATGCCGATAATAGCAATAATTATCGGCGTGTTACTCTTTCAGGAAAAACTTACACTACAGATTATTACGGGAGCAATATTGGTCTTTAGTGGGAT
Organism: Candidatus Altimarinota bacterium; assembly: GCA_041666465.1. Classification (GTDB taxonomy): domain Bacteria; phylum Patescibacteriota; class Gracilibacteria; order UBA1369; family UBA12470; genus XYC2-FULL-41-22. The sequence continues at coordinate 14,514 of JBAYGX010000013.1, read as the reverse complement.
TTATTTTACGGAAAAGAAGGAACAGGGAACTTGATTTAATGTCATATTGTTTTCGCTTGCCCCAAGCCTTTTCAGCCGGTAGCGAAGCGAACGGCCTATATTATTAAGTGTTTTGCGAAGCAAAACTCCTTGTTTCAAAAAGATTTTTGCAATCATAAATACATTGCAGTACACTACAAAAGTAAATCTGTTTCGACATGAACATCAAAAACACAATCCTCTCGGAAGACAAAAACATCCTGCCAAAAATAGGCTTGGCCATACTCGGACTCTTGCTTATTGTTAACACTTGGCAGATTTTTTCAATAAAAAATCAAATCTCGGATACTTATGAAATTACGGATAAGGCGACTCAAGCGACAAACTTGATTGAAGAGTTCGCGAACGACTTAAATGAAGTTAGGGGAGTGCTTCTGCTTCCGGAAAAAAATTATGGCTTGAACGAAGAAGAGGTGACCGAATTGGCAGAAGAACAAGACGCGCTTATTTCAAATCTTGCGCAATATTTAACAAACCTTGCGAGTGGTAAAGAGTACACACAAAAACAGTCCGACCTCGAAACTTATTTCACCTCCGACACAACAAAAAAACTTCTTGAAGATAACGGTCTTACGCGCATTGAAAACACTTATAAAATACAGAACTCATCCGGCACGACAATAATAGAAATATCACTTGGGACGGACGCCAATTACACAATCGCAACTTATTTTGAACAACTGGAACTTGCAGAAAATACAACCAGCGAATTAACAACAACTTTTGAGGCTTTAATCGCCGGTCTTGCGGATTTGCAGGCGCAAATAACTGTAATTGAAAACGCCAAGAATTCTCTCAGGGCGATATTATACGAATCCGGCGCGACTTATGATGCCATGAGAGCGAAAGGAATTTCCGCCGATAATGAAGTCGAAACAGATACGGGTTTCAGTTATGACATAATCAATCAGGATCAGAGCATCCTTGCAAACATCGGAGTGGATAAGGCATTCGCAGATGATGTGATGTGGTATAACGCATCAACAGGAGAAAAAGCTCGGATTTTAATCTCGCAAGAAGACATATCGGCAAAGGTTGCCGAATTGGATGGCAGTACAAATCTTCAAAAACAAATAACCGACCAAAAAGAGAAAATCGAAAGTATGATGACTGATGCAGGTTTTTTACAAATCCTCGCAGATAACAAATTAAGCATTGCAGTGGCGCGAGAGGACGACGCAGGAATCTATTATGACATTCAAGACGAAACGGGGACAATAATTAAGACGATTTATATAGATAAAAAAAGTGGTAAGGTGATGGTTTCAAACCCGGATGGAACGGACTCTGCGGAATTATCGGCAGCAGTAATGCAAGATGACACCGAGGCTCAAAAAAAAAATCTAAATTTACCCACATCTTTGCCTGATGAATATTATTCCGTCGCCGATACGGAAGGAACGATGAATATTCTTATACTTGGGAAGAACGGATCAAATGTTGATACGATAATTTTTGCAAATCTTAATCCGGATACGCAAAAAGCGACGATGATTTCAATTCCGCGAGATCTTTTCTATGAAGGAAGGAAAATCAACAGCGTCTACGCGATTTTCGGGATGGACGAATTCATTTCGCAAATTGAGGAAATTTCAGGTAGGCAAGTCGACCATTATATTCTTGTTGATATGTATGTCTTCGCAGATATTATCGACCTGATGGGTGGCATAGACATTACGCTTGATGAAGACTTGATTGATCCGAGTTACTCAACTTACGACAATGGTGTTTGGAGTACGCTCTATTATCCGGCAGGTGATTATCATCTGAATGGCACGCAGACTCTTCGGGTTGCCCGTTCCAGGCATTACTCTTCGGATTACGACAGGGCGGCGAGACAGCAGATGATTCTGGAGGCTGTTAAGGAAAAAGCTTTGAGCTTGGAGGTGGTGGATGCAGGAACTCTTTTTGGAATAATAAAGACGGTTTTGGAGGATACTGAAACGGATATTAGTATGGATGAAGCACTTGTTTATTATGTTAAATATAAAAATTATGCAATCGAGAGAGGGAATGTTATAAGTACGGGGAATGTTCTGGTTTCAGAACACCAATATGTTGATTACAATACCTCGGCGGAAGAAGAAGTTTGCGATGAAATAACAGGAGTATGCGAGATGCAAAATTTCGTTTATATTTCGACTCCTTACGGAGGGAATTGGGATTATGTGAGGTGGTATTTTGATGAAATTTTGGCGTCGTAACAGCGCAATATTATAAGCAGATCCATATTAACTTCCGAGTTAGTTATGTTAAAATAAAGCCATGATACCTCGATTCGTACAACCTTTCTTATGGTCTTATGACGTTTCTGCGCTTAATCTGTCACGCGACAAGAAGCGAATCATAACCAATTTGCTCAATCTTGGTACCAGGCAGGCGACAGATTGGCTTTTTGATACATATACAAAAGAAGATATAAAGAGTTGTTTAATAAACCCTTTGCCGGGAGAACTGGATGATAAATCGATAAATTTCTGGTCGCTTGTTTTAGATATTAAGCCGGTCAAAAAAACAAGATTTAAAAAATAAATATGTTCTATAACATTCTAGACAAAAAAAGACTTGATGTGTTGCCGCTTTTAGATTCCTTTAAAAAAGATTTCTATCTTGCAGGTGGAACTTCTCTTGCTTTACAAATAGGGCACAGAGATAGCATCGATTTTGATTTTTTTAGCGAAAAGGACATAAACACCAAAAAATTATTCGAACGACTTAGGGATGTTTTTAAAGGACATGCATTGCTCAAAATCCAAGAGGAATCCAATACTTTAACGGTATTGATCGATGATACGATAAAGATAAGTTTTTTTACATATAAATATGACCTTGTCGGGAAGACAATAAAGGATGAAAACCTAACTCTCGCCTCAATTGAGGATATTGGTTGTATGAAATTATCGGCTATTACAGGAAGGGCGACTAACAAAGATTATATTGATCTCTATTTTATTTTAAAAAAAATACCGTTGAGAGATCTTTTAATGAAGGCTCATGAGAAATATCCGGAGTTGGAAAGAAACTTGATTTTGAAAAGTCTTGTTTATTTTGAAGATATAACGTCGGAAAAGATACTGTTCAAAAACAAGTGCGATATTCAATTCGAAGAGGTTAAAGATAAGCTGAAGAGTGAGGTTAAGAAGCTTGAGAGCCGATGAGCACATTGTGGGATAAGGAGTTTTGCTTGCGCAAAACGGCTTAATAATAAGGCGCAAAGAATACTTCGTGTCTTATAGTAAGAGGCCGTCCGCTCGACTTCGTCTCGCTACCGGCTATGGTGATGTAGGGCGCGACAGTTACTTTTTATTCCAGTTTCCTATTCGCCTAAGGAGCAGGCGCGTTGTTAGGCAGTTCGAACCGAGGAAGTACTGCTTTGATGAGGTGTATGTCGAAGAGGCGGAGAACAGATTGGCGAAGGTCTCGTGAGGTATTAGAGGAAGGGCTTGGGTTGAACTTGAACAAAAATAGACGCACGGTATTGACAAAACCGACATTTCGGTTTAAATTCAGCAGTCTGAAGTCTATAAATCAGTATTATGATATACGCAGAGCAACTGTGGACACACGGAACTCGAGCTGATCTGCTTGAGAGAGAACTCGCAATTCACTTTTCGGAAGATCCAGAGGGTACTCGCGGGTTAGCCTATCAGAACGTCGTTGATGGAGGACGGGAATTAGCTCGTGCAAGGATAGAAAGTTGTTTGAGTCAAAGCGATGATGCGTGGGTCAAAGGGCTATGTGGAAATTCACATCCATTAGAATCTTCTGCTGTAAGTCAACGGATTGAAGAGTTTATGCGTTTTAAAGAGTTTGTGCGTACACAGCTAGGAGATGAATACCTTGTGGGAAATATTGCAGTTCACAATATGAGTTTAGGACCAAACCACGAATGTCACGGTCCTGTAGTGAATTTCCGAATTTATCGTCATCCTAGTAAAAGCGGTCCATTAAATTATGATTTAGATGCTTGTATGGACTTAAGAAGTGGCACAATTATTCTTGGTTTGACCAAAAACAAAACAGGTGACCATTTTTATATCCCTATAACGGCAACTAGAGAGAATTTTAATGCTGTTTTAGAAAAACTAGAAGAGCTAGCCTCAGTTCAAGCAAATATCGATGACCTAAGACAAACAGCCAGCGATAAAATTGGAAACAGCGTTTCTTGGGATTTTTGGAGAGTAGGTGATGAGCTTGCTCGGGAGTTCGACTTAGCGACTTGCGCAAGCCAAAAATAACTAAAGAGGCCGTCCGTCCCTTCGGGACTACCGGCTATGGTGCCGCGGGGCGGAATTGAACCACCGACGCAAGGATTTTCAATCCTTCGCTCTACCACTGAGCTACCGCGGCAAGATACTGATACTTCGTGGAACGATGTTTACCTGTCGATAATCATTCTATGTTTTACCCAATACTTTCGCAAAACAATTTTGTAATTGTCTGCGTTTTTTAGGGACATCCGCTTCGCTCCCGTCCTGCTGAGCTACCGCGGCAAGATTTGATAACGCCAAGATTCTATTGAAAACCATTGAATAATTCAACTGTATTTATTTCGACGGAGTATTGCCATTCTTTTTATCAGCCAAATCACGCAGTTGTTCATATGTTAAATCACTTTCTCTATTCGAAACATATCCTCCAGCAATACCTATAGCATAAATATCATCAATTCCGGCTAGGCATTTAGGACTACCATGTATACATAATTCATCAATTCTGTCCCTAACAGCCTTACTATGCGAACCTAAAGGTATATGAGCAATTTCATGGGCAATAACTCCGGAAACATGATTAATTGCATTAAAATATAAAGAGGCTTCTGCAGTCGGTACAAAAATACCGTTAACATTTTCTAGTAAATCCCCTATAGGTACATCTTGAGTCCATGCATAATCAAAATATCTATCCATAGAATTCACAAAAGGTGTACTGACAACATTGATTCGAATAATCTTGGTAGAGCCAAGCTGATCAGCTCCAGTATCACTATCATCATCGTTTCTTGGTACCCCGCACTGGAATGTTGCTTCGGCCATTACCTCTATCAAATCGTCAGCAGTTACACGAACACCTGGTGCCCATATATCCATTTGCTCTTGTAAATCTTCAGGATGGGTTAATAAAAAATCAACTCCGGCATCGATATAGCTACCCTGATCATTTGTACAATCAATTTTCTTTATGGAATAACACCCGGGACTTGGAAGAAGTGCCAAAAAAGTCGGAACAAAAATCGCCCCAGTCTTAAAAGATAAAGGTAACCGCATTTGTCGGATGTAATTATCTTTCAGGAAAAATCTTATGCCATCGGCAACCCTTTCGAAAAAATGTTTTTTCTCACTTTCCAAAGGAGAAGAATCTTCAGGTAAATCAGATTGAAGCAAAGCATTTTTCATCCGGTAATTATACCACAAAAACAGCCTTGCGTCTACGCAGACCTAGTAATTCTCTGTCTTTCTTTCGAAATACGCCTGTGGATGATCGCATGCCGGACATTTCAACGGAGAAGTAGCACCGGTATGTACATATCCGCAATTTCGACACTTCCATTCAGTTTTTTTCTCGGCTTTGAAGACTTTTTTAGACTTAATCATATCAATAAGCTTCAAATATCTCTTTTCATGTGCAATTTCAGCCTTGGCGATATTCATGAAAATAAGTGCGACATCATCCTCGCCCTCTTTTCGAGCCTGCGCCGCAAACTCGGGATACATAGTCGTATATTCATATTTTTCTCCCTCAGCCGCGTGCTTCAAGTTCTCTATAGTCGTACCAAGTCCATTCATTAGCTTGAACTCCCTTTTAGCATGCTCTTTTTCGTTTAAAGCCGTCTCCTCAAAAAATCCAGCAATCTGTTCAAGGCCGTCTTTTTTAGCTTGTTTAGCGAAATAATCATATTTATTGCGAGCTTGGGATTCGCCTGCGAACGCTTTAGCGAGATAAACATCGGTCAATTTCGGGGTGGTTAAGATCATTGGTTTGCCACAGCACATAAGTTCGCCTCCACCGACTTTTTGTACTTCAACTTCATTACCGCAAACTCTACAGCGGAAACCTTGATATATTTTCCCAGTTTTCATTTTTTGTTTGTTAAATTTCAAGACAAATTCTACAAGCTAGTAATACAACTCAAGCATATCCACCATTGAATTGTGAGCATCAATCATTTGATCGTAATACTCGAAAATCATATCATAATCGGAACTGTTATCGAGGGTGGCGACTCCGGAATTCACATCTTGTATAAACTTGTTAACTTCGCTTTCGAAACTGGTCAAAGTCCCCAAATAAGTTGTATTAAAAGAATCAAGCAAGTCTTTATATTTATCATCGTACAAAGCATCAGTGGCGGTTTTTTCCTCAGTATGTTTTGTAACAAGATCATTATAGAGAGCTGTGATTTCCGTTGTGTCGGACATTGAAAAATCCCAGTTATATACGGCTTCGGCAACAGTATCGACTTTATCCGATAGGACGGTTATTGCGACTCCCACTTTTTCAACGGGATCGGTTGTGTTTTCATCAAGCTCGCCGCGAGCAGAGATTTGATATTCGCTAATGGTGTTGAAGAGAGTCGTTTGTAAATCGGATGCGTCATAATACGCATTGATAATTTCTTCATCCAATTTTACGGCAGATTCAATATCTGTTTTGTAAGTGCCATTTCCATAATAAGTTGCGGCCTCATTATATTTTTCAAAAAATGTTTCGAAAGAGGTGAAATAGCTTTCGGCAATACTCTCCAAAGCAGTTTCTTTTACGGTATCTTCAATCGTCATGCTTTCTACAAACAGATTCGTTCTCGCATCCGACAAGTCAACGGTAGCTGTACCATAATAAGATCCGTAAAACTGGACATCCATATCGGCGGTAACCGATTCCGGGACATAACTCAAATAGTCATTCATTCCATTATCAAGGTCATCGGAAAGAACATTCACATAATCTATATAGGTATTGTAATAAGTCATTTCATCCATCGTAGTGGTAAGAAGAGAACATCCGCTAACGATGAACATGGTTGCCAACACGAGAACGGCTAATGATTTTTTCATTTTATTTTAGTTAAAGTTAAAACATGCCACTTATATCAAAAATCCGGCGGTTTCGCCATATCAAAGTTTCAAAACACTTCATTCTTAATATCCGTGTCCGCGACACCTTTTCCCAAAAAATACTCCTTCACGCCATCAACCATCGGCTTATTTCCGCACATGTAAATTTGCAGATTGGAATAATCAAACAGGGCGGAGGGAGTTTGCGACCGGAGCCCCTCTAAATTAGGCTGTTTTTCGGAGAAAAACTCCTTGTCGGTTTTCTCGATTAAATCCGTAACCCTGCCTGTGAATCCGTCAAACTCTTTTTCAGGTCTGGAAATGCAGATATTGAATTTAAAATTACTATTTTTTGCGGCGAGATCTTTCAAATAATCTTCCAAAAAAACATCCGCCACATATCTTAATCCGAACATAAGCGTGATATTTCTACCACTCGCAATTGCGGAAGTCATCATTGACTTAACAGGAGCAAGTCCTGTTCCTGTTGCAATAAATAAAACATCCTTTTTGGAATTTTTATCCATGACAAAATGTCCAAAAGGTCCTTTGAAATTCAACTTCGTACCTTCCTCAAGCGCTGCCAGGAATTGAGAACCCCTACCATCCGGCAAAATTCTAACCAATAGTTCAAAAAACTTGCCATTTGGTTCGGACGCAATCGAGTAAGCGCGAACAGCTTTCGGTTCTTTCCCATCCGCAATTTCCACCATCACAAACTGTCCCGGTTCAAAAGAAAAATCAGACTCCGCCTCGAACATAAACTCTTTAACATCTTGCGTTAGAGCTTTCGCGATTACGAGTTTTGCTTTAAATTCTTTCATGCAATTAAAATTTCATTATGAGGTTAGGAACTTCTTCAGGATACCATTATGGAAACGAAATTTAAAATTCCTGAGCGAACAGACCGGAACGGTCCATCTGATAAAGCCGTTTGCGAATGCAAACACAATTTGCGAAAGCCGACGAAGCTGTATCAAAGGAAAAAGATACAGCAAGAAGGCGTGAGCCATTTACAGCCAGAAATTTTAAATTGCAGTCATAAGGGATATCCTGCAGAGGTTCCACTATACTGTCTTCCAATTAAGGCAAGAACGATGAAAGATCTCGAAGAGAAAATACTCGAAGGAGTTGTTTTTGCAGATATAATAGAGATATGGCTTTGTGAACTTAAGGATATGGATCTTGAATTTTTGAAAAACCTTCAGTCGAAAATCAAGAAACCATTCTTGTATGTCCTGAAACCAAAAAACGAAAACGGAAAATTCGTAGGAACTCATAAACAGAAAGTTGAATTATTAATAAAATCTCTGGATTACGGCGCTTCATATGTAGACATAGGAGTGAAAACCAATAAGATTTTAATAAAAAAACTGATTCGCGAAGCAAAAAAGAAAAAGGTAAAAGTAATAATTTCTTATCATAATTTTAAAAAAACACCTTCATCGGGAGCTTTTAGGGCACTTTATCTAAAAATGAAAAATTTAAATCCAGATATAATTAAATTCGCGACATATATAAACAAACCCAATGACATCGCTTCGCTTTTTAATCTTATAATTCGGTCTCAAAAAGAGTCTCAGCCGATAATAACTCTCGGGATGGGTGAAAAAGGTAAAATAACGCGTATACTTGCGCCGAAACTGGGCAATTACTTATACTATGCCCCGATTCGCCAGAAATATACGACGGCGGATGGACAAATGACATACACAGAATTAATTAATTACTGGAAATAACATGGGACTAAAAATTGGAATCGTCGGTCTGCCAAATGTCGGGAAATCAACTATTTTCAATGCACTCACAAGAACAAAAGGAGCTCAGGTCGCAAACTATCCTTTCTGCACAATTGATCCGAATGTCGGTATCGTTGAGGTGCCTGATGAGAGACTTGGGAATTTGGCCAAAATCGTAACACCGGAGAAAATCGTTCCTGCGATTATAGAATTTGTGGATATAGCCGGGCTAGTGAAGGGAGCGAGCAAAGGGGAAGGACTTGGAAATAAATTCCTATCACACATTAGAGAATGTGATGCGATTGCGCAGGTAGTGAGGGTTTTTGAAGATGGAAATATTATACATGTTCATGGAGGAGTCGATCCGAAACGCGATATAGAAATAATCGAATCGGAACTTTTGATGTCGGATTTGCAAACAATGGAAAATCGCTTGAGTAAAGCGAATTCCTCGGCGAAATCAGGGAAAAAAGAGGACAAAGATTATGGGCAATTACTTGCAAGGGTTTATGAGGAAATGGGCAATGGTGTGCTCGTAAACAACATTCAATTAACTAAAGAAGAAAGAGCTTTGTTGCAAGACCTGCATTTAATTACGGCAAAACCTTTTATGTATATCGCGAATGTTCATGAAAATGATATTGCGAAAATTGATATTGAAAAGATTAAAAAAGACCTGGGGATCCCTGAAGGATCCAAGCTGATACCGATTTCAGCCAAGATTGAAGAAGAACTTGTCGGGTTTTCGAAAGATGAGGCGGAAGATTTCTTGCGCGAAATGGGGCTGACTGAAACAGGATTGAACGCACTTATCAGAAATGCTTATGACTTGCTTCGGTTGAGGACATATTTCACGGCCGGTCCGAAAGAAGTTAAAGCTTGGACGATAAAAGCCGGAGATTTGGCTCCTAGGGCCGCTGGCGTTATCCATACGGATTTCGAAAAGGGATTCATAAGGGCGGAGGTAATTCATCACGACGATTATATTAAACATGGAGGAGAAGCCGGAGCAAAAGAAACAGGATCTTTACGAATAGAAGGTAAAGAGTATGAGGTGAAAGATGGGGATGTGATGCATTTCAGGTTTAGTTCTTAATAGCCGGGAAATCGACGAAGGCGATTGGACGGCAAATATTATTAATTTGTTTTTCGATGAAACTCCCCGCCCTTACGGACGGGGTCTCACGCCTTCGGCGTAGCTTCGCTATAATTCAAGCTGCGCTTGTCCAGAATCTTCTTCACCCTGCATCTGTACATATCTCCGTATAACCTCTTCGTTGATTCCAACCGTACTGACGAAAAATCCTCTGCTCCACACACTGTCTGTACTCCAATAAACCTTTTCAAGAAATTCGAATTTCTCCTTCATGTCTCTACTCGTGTTTGATTTTATTTGATTGATTATTTCACTCACACTGTATTTCGGTGGAATAACCATGTGCAAATGTACATGGTCTTTATCCATTCCAACCTCAATAAATTCTAAATCGGGTTTGTATTTTCGAATTTCTTGAAATCTTAATTCCAACCATTCGCATACACCCTTCACTAGGATTTTTCGTCGGTACTTTGTCACAAATACTATATGGTACTGCGTTTTATATACCGTATGTGCTTGTCGTCTTAGTTTCATGCTCAAATCTTACCCGAAGAAGATTCTGGAGCAAGCTCTCACCCCCGTCCTTACGGGCGGGGAACTCCCGCTAACTTAGAAAAACTCAATAGCCGGTAGCGAAGCGAACGGCCTTTTACTATAAGCTGATTGCGTATGCAATCTCCTTGTCGGTCCCAGCGGCCATATCATAAGTTGTTTTGCGCTAGCAAAACTCATCTCCAACAACAGGAGTAAAATCAGAATAGAAACTGCAATATCGCAAAAATTGTTTTACAAAACAGGCGGAAGTACCTTAAAATACAAAAAGAAAATATAATTTAACAAAACCAAAATGAAAAAAATCCTTGGAGCAGCCATGGTGCTGGGGATGTTAGCAGTCTTTGCAGGCTGTAGCGTTTCAATTGGAGGCGACGAAGGTACAACAACGCCAACAACGACAACGACTACGACAACACCGGCAACGACTACAACGACAACGCCAGCAACGACTACAACAAGTTCAAGCACGGATTGGCCATCATATGTGCCATTGAATCCCGCTTGGGATGTTACGGGCAATTCGAGTTCAAATTCCGATGGTAGTATCTACCTAACAAAGACTCAATCTTGTGAATCTTGCACGAAAGATGAGGTAGTTGCATACTATAGAGAGGCATTAACGGCACAAGGATGGTCTGAATATTCATTCACGGATTCATCTTCGGATGAATATGGAGATTCCGTAAGTGTAAGTTTCGAAAAGGGTGATGATGAATATGTTTATGTTTATTATAGTGTTTGGGATTACTTGGGAACAACGATTGATGTTAGCTATAGCAAATATGACTATTAAGATTTGATATTCTAAATGGAATAGTCGAGAGGCCGTCCTATGGAGGACGGTCTTTCTTTTTTACAGCGCAAGGACACGAAGTATTCCTTGCGCTAGCGAAACTCCTTTCATCTGAAAAGGATTGCGTATTATCTGCTAAAATTGTACTTTAACGCAAGGATGCATAGGAACTCATACCAATTCGCGATAAAAACATTACGATTGTTGAGTTTTTGACTCAAAGGGGCTTGATGCTGTGGTTCCCCGCCGGCGGGAACCACAATTAGGATTAGCGTTATGTCAAGATCTTCAGTGACAACTTAAGTTTCCGGATCGATTCAAATTACTTTGTAATAATTTTATTGCGAATTGGTATCATCATGAAAATAATCCCAAACATATATCTTCTGGACGGGAAATGCGTGTCCCTCTATAAAGGCAAAGAAAGCGAACAAAAGAGAGTTTATTTTAAAGAGCCTTTTCATACGGCAAGGTTATTCGAATCCGAAGGGGCGAAGACACTGCAAGTAACAGATTTGAATGCGAGCAAAACGGGAAGCCTTTATCATTTGGCTGTTATCAAAAAGATATGCGGAGGAGTTGATGCGGAAGTCCAATTGGCAGGTGGTATAAGAACGATGGAAGAAATAGACAAGGCGTTCAAGCTTGGGGTTTCCAGGGTTGTGTTGGGTGTCTCGGCGATACATGTTTTAAAAGAGGCGGTTGCCAAATACGGTAGTGACAAGATTGTTTTTGGAATAAAAGCCAGGCAACATAAAGTTGATACCGATTTGACGATTGATGGAAAAGAGCCGGAAATCTCAGCATTGGCAAAAGAAGTTGAGAAAATAGGGATCACTCAAATAATTTACAAGGATCTCGAAACCGAAGGCACTCTTTATCATCCGAATTTCGACGAGATAGAGAAATTGGTTAATGAAACCGAAGGGCGTATGGCAATTTACAGCTCGGGAGGAATTGCTGACGATTATGATATTAAATTATTAAAAGATGCCGGTGCGGCCGGTGTGATTATTAGTAGGGCGTTTATGGAAGACGTGTTGGATTTGAGGGGGTTGGTGGAGAGATTTGAGTAAGGGGCGTAGGGAGTTCCGTAAAGATACAAATTTGTATGCTTTTAACTTTTGTTTTTGTCGTATTCATTCGCTCTTTCCCAGGCAAGTTCAAACAGACTTCTTAGTACTTGCGCCATATCTTTATTGTAAATTTTCGTACCCGTTGGTTGTTCGCCATGTGATGTGAAAAGCGCGATCATGTCTCCGATAATGTTTAGTTCGCAATGTGCAGGGAATTTCTTATTCGGTACCAACTTGGTTTTTCTTAATTCATCTTTATCCCTTTTTTTATATTCTCTCGCAGGTTTGGTGTCGGGTTGAATACTTCTCACATTCATACCTATCGACGCCCGTTTTTTCGTATACGCTTTCCATTCGTCCCAAAGATGATCCGTGTGATATTTATTCAGTCCAAAACAAAGTTGCTCCTTTGGTCCTTCTTCAAGCGTTTCATTTATAAGCTGTTTTACCGATTCCAGCCCTTGGTAATATTTAATTTTGCCTTTCAGTTCTATGACGGGTTTTGATCTATTGTTTTCAAGTTTTTTAAAAGCTGGCAAGATCGATTCCGCATGTTTTTGTAATTCAAGTTCTTTTGCGACATTTCTTTTGCAAATATCGACCAATTCTTCCGCGGAAACAGCTTCAAAATAAGTGACTTTGTTTTTCTGATAGGAATTTATTAGATTTTTCTTAATTAAAGCTTCCAAGGCGGGATAAACCGTAACCCTCTTAATCCCCAGCCTTTTTCCTATCATACTTGCAATCGACTCTCCGTACTCAAGTAGAAATAAATATATTTCAGATTCGTTTTTCGTAAGGCCGAATTTCACAAGGAATGACTCAATCATAGGTAGTTGTTGTTATAGTGACAACATATAAAGTATACACCCTGCTATATCTGTAAGGCAAGCCTTTTAAATATGACGTCCGCATGTAGTGTTGTTGATATTTCAACAAAAATTGGTATTATTCAATCTCGTTTATTCCCGGGTAGTTGAGTTGGTACAACGCCACGCTGTTAACGTGGATATCGCAGGTTCGAGCCCTGCCTCGGGAGCCACAGGCCGGTAGCGAAGCGAACGGCCCACTATTATTAAGCAGTTTTGCGCCAGCAAAACACGACTAAAATTTAACCCTATTTAAAACGAACACGCCAAACGAAAATAATTTCTCAGCGGAGACTCCATTAACTGAAGCGCTCGAAGGTATTAACGCACATCTCAGAGAGGAGGGATTACCTGAGTTAGCAAAAGAAGATTTAGACTGTATTGGAAGATGCAACGCGTTTCATAATCTTAAAACGATAGGCGATATTACTAGATACGGTCGTGGTACTGATCCACTTATAATCAATGCGACATTTCTAGAGAGTGAAGCTCCGATATCAAAAATAATATCGAAAGCACTATTAAAATTTTTAACAGACGAATTGAGCCGTATTTGGGAATGGGACACTGACTAAATTTTAAACACATGATGATTTTTCTAATAAAAGGAGTACTGATCGGATTCACGATAGCTATGTCTATAGGGCCGATAGCATTACTCTGTATATCAAGGACTCTGAAGTCAGGTAAGCTTGCCGGTTTTTCATCCGGAATGGGTGTGGCAACAGCTGACGGATTTTATGCTATGGTTGCCGGACTTGGTGTTGCTGCAATTATTCAATTTTTAGGAGATTACAAGGGTTTGTTCTTTGTGGTTTCAGGGCTGTTTCTTATTACTTTAGGTGTGAAAATATTTTTATCCAAAATCCCTTCTGAAAAAGTTTCTGAAAGCGGTAAAGATTATTTGAAAAACTATTTTTCAACTTTCGCTCTGACAATAGTAAATCCAATGACAATATTATCTTTTATAGCCGTATTTGGAACGCTTGGGATTGGATCGGATGGGGATGAACCTTTCAGCGTTTTATCAATATCGATTTTTGTTTTAGGAGCTTTTCTTGGATCAGCCGTGTGGTATCTCGTTTTGTGTACTGGGATAGATTATTTAAGCAAAAAACTCTCTAGCAAAAGTCTTACTATAATTAATAAGGTTTCCGGCATTGTTATTGTGGTTTTTGGAATATTGACATTATTATCCATGCGTAGCTCGTTGGTATGAGCACTCGGCGGTTAACCGAAAGGTTGGCGTTGCGAACAGGGCTGTCATGATCGCAACCAGGGTTCGATTC
>JBAYGX010000012.1:0-19723 GCA_041666465.1 Candidatus Altimarinota bacterium | reverse complement strand
TGGTGGGCGGTACTGGGGTCGAACCAGTGACCTCATCGACGTCAACGATGCGCTCTACCAACTGAGCTAACCGCCCGATTTGTGAATCCTAAATGTTATTGCTTACCTATAAATTATTACTTCTCGAGAGCGCAGATGCGCCTATCAGATGGGATGGGTTGTTCGCTTCGCTTCCGACCTGCCCAAGGCTCTCAACTGAGCTAACTATTTTGTGCCACCCGATTTTAGTGATTTTGCATCTTGTAAGCAAGAAAAGTTTTATCCGCGAGGAGAAAATATTCTATCACATGTCAGGTTTCCCTCCGCAACTATGTCACTTCTTCTACTTATTCAAACTTCTTAAAACGAGATTGCTTACGCAATCACTTATAATATTGACCGTTCGTCCCGTTGCGGGACTGCCGGTTTGCATTCTTCAATAAATCCTTCGCACTTTGAAATGTTAACCTATCAAAAGCCTGATCGAATTTCAGCCATTTATACCCTATATGTTCATGAGAAATTCTCACATCCTCTAGAGAAGTCCGCCCCACGAAAAATATGACCTCCTTAAAAGATTTTTCACCTCCTCGATAATAGAAATACTCAACCTTCTCCATGAATCCTTCTGTCAATTCAATATCCGATAAACCGGTTTCTTCCCTAGTTTCTCTTATAGCTGCCTCTTTTTCACTTTCCGTTCCCTCGATATGCCCTTTCGGGAAATCCCAGTGACCTTGTGGGTAATTTAACAATAAATACAATCGGTCACCTTTTTCCTCCCTATAAACCACTATTCCTGCAGATCTTTCATAAGCCATTTTTCATCTTTTTTTAATGTCGTTGTGCTTTTTTATGGTATGTGAGAACCAATTTAATCGCAATAAAAAACTGGTGTCTGGATTTGTTTTTTCCGCGGAAATGCGTTTCGTGCGGAAGTTTTGGCGAGTTTTTGTGCAAGAGATGTCTTCATCGCATTCATAAAATTCACGAGAAAATCGCTATACCAAATCTCAATTGCGTTTATGCGATTTATCGTTACGAGAAACATGGAGTTTTACAGATGGCGATCAAGTCACTTAAGTATAGATTTATTTATGATATTGCCATTTATTTCAAACAGGATTTGGAAGATTTTTTGATTAAAAATTTCTCCAAAAAAGATTGCGTACTTGTCCCAATTCCACTCCATCCGAAAAGAGAGAAATGGCGCGGGTTCAATCAGGCGGAAATACTAATTCATGGAGTTTCGCATTCGCGAAACAGCTTATATTATGGCGCAAGGAATGCTTTGCGTCCTTGCGCTGTTGGATGGCAAACAGCCAACTTACTAAAACGAATCCGCAACACAACTCCGCAAGCCGAACTTGAAAAACATGAAAGACTTTCGAACTTAAATGGAGCTTTTGCTGTTCGCGATATAATACCAATGTGGCTATTGAACAAAAAAATTATACTAATAGATGATATTTGCACTACCGGAGCCACTATGTCCGAATGTGCAAATGTTTTAAGACAGGCTGGCGCGAAAGAAGTTTACGGGTTAACATTGGGACATGGCGGATAGAATAATTGCAATCGACGCTTCAAGATATGGAGACTCTCAAGCAACAGGCATCGAGAGATACTCTTTTGAAATCATAAATCGCTTGTTTAAGTTAACGACTCATCACGGATATAAACCGATACTGTTCGTTCGTGATTATTTACCGAATTTTCCTACTCCATGTCAGCAGAAAATAAATTTCAAAAGGTTTTGGACTCTTGCCGGATTAAGCTTCAAAATGTTACGCAATAAACCTGATATCTTATTCGTTCCGTCTCATGTTTTACCGCTAGTAAGAGCCAAAAAGAACATAATCATGATTCATGATGTCGCCTTCGCGAGATATCCGAAAATTTATACTTGGCGCCAGCGATTTTATCTTAATTGGAGTACGAAATATGCTATCAAACATGCTTCAAAAATTATCGTTCCGAGTGAATTTACCGCAGAAGATCTTCGGATCGTCTTCAAATGTCCTGCGGAGAAAATTGAAATTATAAAACACGGCGTTAATGAATCGCCTCAATTTACCGATGATGAAAAGCGTGTTTGTTTTGAGAAATTCGGACTCGTTTCAACGGATAAATATTTACTTTTCCTAGGAAGGATCGAGCACAAAAAAAATGTCGCGAGACTCATTCGGGCTTTTGCTTCCATCCCTCAAAATACAGGGCTGAAATTGGTTTTGGGCGGGAAACCCGGATTCGGATATGAACTTATCAGGGATATTGCTAATAAATGTAATGTTTCCGATAGAATTATTTTTACGGATTATTTAACTGAAATTGAAAAAGCGGTTTTGCTCAAAAATGCTTTCTCGTTCGTGTTCCCTTCTCTTTATGAAGGATTCGGTATGCCTATTCTTGAGGCAATGAAAGCCGGAATACCGGTTATTGCATCCGATATCCCTGTCCTACGAGAGGTTGGTGGAAAAGCCTGTTATTTCGTCGATCCGCTTAGCGAACAAGATATTTCCAGATCTGTTTTGGAAATAATGAAAGATCACGAGATGAGAGATCGCATGATTGAGCTTGGTTACAAACAAATCGCCGGATTTGATTGGGATAAAAGTGCCGACAAAACCTGGAAACTTTTTAGCGAGTTCCTTTGTTCTTAACCTTTGGCGATTTGTGACTTAGCTTGTCTTGTTCTACATGACGGTTGTCTTTATTAACTCTGTGATTGTCAGGTTTATGTGGAACGAAAGCGTGATCCATGTTTTGTTTTTGTTAAAATTTACTTCGTTTAATTATAACAGCAGGTGGCATTTCCGTCAAGTTCCCTTCCATCTCTCGATTCGGTATTCTATACTTATGCAAATTGCTCTCGTACATGATTTTTTGGTCAGAATGGGTGGCGCGGAACGCGTGCTTTTTGAGTTCACAAAGATGTTCCCGAAGGCACCAATTTTCACTCTTCTATATGATGAGAAATTAGCCGGTGAAAAATTTCCAAAAGAAAAAGTTATCACTTCCGGGCTTCAAAAACTCCCAGGATTTTTACGCAAAAGGCATAAATATCTTTTCCCTATAATGCCTGCACAAATCGAGCAGTTCGACTTGAGCGGATACGATATGGTCATCAGCTCGAGCAACGCTTACGCGCACGGAGTCGTCACTAATTTACGCACAAAACATATCTGTTATTGCCACTCCCCGATGCGATATGCGTGGGACTGGACGCATAAATATCTTGGTGAACAGAACTTGAGTGGAGCGACCAAAATGTTTGCAATGAAGAGGCTTGAGCGTGTCCGAATGTGGGATATGGCTGCAGCGGATCGAGTTGATAAATATATCGCAAATTCCAATACTGTTGCGGGAAGAATTCGCAAATATTACAGGCAAGAGGCTGATGTAATTTATCCTCCTGTTGATGTTCGTCGTTTCTCCCCGAAGAAGACCAATGAAAATTATTTTTTGATAGTTTCGACTTTGACTCCTTATAAAAGGATTGATCTTGCGATTTCTATATTCAATAGGCTTGGGCGCAGGTTGGTGATTATCGGAGATGGTGGCGCACGGAAATATTTGGAGAATATGGCGGGTCCGACTATAGATTTTCTTGGATTTAAATCTGATGCGGTCATAAAAGATTATATGGAAAATTGCCGCGCGGTTCTTTTTCCCGGAGAGGATGATTTCGGGATTGTTCCTGTCGAAGCGATGGCTTGTGGCAAGCCGGTTTTGGCTTATGGTCATGGAGGTGCGACTGAAACAGTTATTCCGGGCGTTACGGGTGAGTTTTTTTACGAACCTACTCTTGAATCGATTGAGGATGGTCTCGCTCGTATGTTGCTAAATGAACCGAATTATCAGTATATGAAGATTAGGAAACATGCGCTTGAGTTTGATAAGGAGGTGTTTGTGGAGAAGTTCGGGAGAGAGGTGAAGAAGCTTACAGCTAACAGGTAACAGTTATCAGCTCGGAGATAGAGCCGAAATGCATATGGTAGTTTTTTATTCCCGGGAATAAAACTTAAACAGCTCATATCTAGTCATACGGCGGGGAATGTGCTAAAATTCGATTCTTATGCTCTCAAAAGCTCCAAAATACGCAGCAATTTTATTTGCATTATCCGTTCTTGCTCCTTCCCCCGAAGTTAATGCTGCTAGAAATTTAATCAGAGGAGAAGTTGCGAATGCGATAAGTCAAGACGACGAATATATAAGAGAAGGCTCGCAAAGAATTGTGCGAGTCAGAGGAGAAAACTTGGACAATATTCATTCGATCGCGAGTAGGCAGTTTGTCAGTAAAGTTGAAGAGGAAATTAAGTCACCTGGAGCAAATTTAAGCATTAGCGGTTTTGAAACCAGCGTGCGATTTGAAGATGGTAGGTTCGTTTTTGAATATAAAGTGCAATTAAATCCTGCTAAAAATCCTGACGAAGTACATACTATGATTTCAATGCGAGGAACTGTCTGGTCAGGTTCTGGTGCAAGGGATAGAGTTCTTCATGAAAATTCAAATAAAATTCCTCAATGGCAACAACGGATGATAACATTTTATCCTGATATGAAGATTTCTTATGAACTTGCCCAATCTGATAATTCAGCCCCGAATGGTTTTCGAATTTTTCACGAGGCTGTTCTGGCGAAAGGTGTTCGGATACAATAGTTCCTGCCGGCTTGTTAACGGATTGCCTCGTTGCAAAAAAACGACTCTAATCAGAATTCGGCTTCCATGCGGTAACAACCATTTCAACACGGGCACCATCCAGTAATTGACATCCGCCAATGGTAGCTCTTGTCGGAGGAGGGTTGTTTTCCCCAAATATTTTTTTATAAACCGCATTCATAGCTGCAAAATCCGGAGATGGATTATCCGAGTCCCCAACAGGTCCCGCGAGAAACACGATAACACTCATAACATGTCTTAATTTTAGACCGATATTTGCTAATTGCCTCTCAACTTCCCCTAGAATACATTCCGCTTCTGGACCAGCACCACCTTCAACTAATTTTCCTGTCCCAATATCTTTTCCTACTATTCCAGACAAATGCACAGGTATACCTGGAACTATCGGGTAAATCACATGAGAATAGTGTGCAACCCTGGGAGAATCCGGCGCTTCAGCAGATGCAAATATTCGACCTTCCATATTTAAGATTTGAGAAATTATTGATTAACCGTGTATATAATAATCAATCAGCGCATTGACGCAAAGCAATTCCTTACGGCTATTGCCCCGTTGCAAACCCGTGCTACTATAAAGCCTGTCTTGTAAACCACTTCACAAAGGATTAGAATTTCCTCCCTCTTCTCTTCACCTTATACTTTTCCCCCTCTCCCCCATGTCTGAAATAGCATTGTACAGAAAATATCGCCCTCAAAATTTCGGACACCTTGTCGGACAGGATCATATTAGGCAAACCCTTCTCAATGCTGTTAAGAATAATGGTATTTCTCATGCTTATCTGTTTTGTGGACCGAGAGGAACCGGGAAAACAACAACCGCTCGTCTTGTCGCAAAGGCTGTGAATTGCTCCGATTTGCAAGAAAATGGCGAGCCGTGCGAGAAGTGTGATTTTTGTGTCGAGGCAATAGAAGGTCGGCTTATCGACCTGATTGAGATAGATGCCGCCTCAAACAGAGGTATCGATGAAATCCGCGATCTTAAAGAGAAAATCAAGTTTTCGCCTACTCGCGCAAAGGCAAAAATATATATTATCGACGAGGTGCATATGTTGAGTAAGGATGCTTTTAATGCCTTGCTTAAGACGCTTGAAGAACCGCCTTCGCATGTTTATTTTATTCTTGCCACAACCGAATCGCACAAGGTTCCAGAAACTATTATTTCGAGATGCCAGAGGTTTGATTTCAAAAGAGTTGACATCAAGTCGATTGTTGCCCGTTTGGGATTTATTGCACAACAGGAAGGAATTGAGGCCGAATTGGACGCACTTGAATTGATTGCGCGAAATGTTGATGGTGGACTCAGGGATGCAATCGGGCTTATGGAACAACTGACTTTTGACGGGAAGTTGACTTATGAATTTGTTAAAAAAAGTCTCGGGCTTGCAGGTCACAAAGCTATCGAACAATTATATGATTATGTTTTGGAGAAAAATGTGAAGTCTGCTTTATCCACAATAAGCGAAATTCATTTTGACGGATATGATTTAAGCCAATTTACAAAAGATTTTCTTGAATGCTTGAGGGGAAAAATGCTTGAGGAAATTCGTTCGGGCGATACGCAAAAAGTTCAATTGATTCTTGGTATGGTCGATCGTTTTCAAGAGGCTTATGAGGCGCAAAGAGGTTCGTTAATTCCACAATTACCGCTTGAGGTGGCGGTTATTAAGATTTGTCTTGGAGAAGTTGAAGAAGTTGGGGAAGTAAAAGAAGTAGAAGAAGTAAGAGAAGAGAAGAAAGACAAGAAAGAGGTTGTGGTTGAAGAGGAAAAGCCGCTTGTTGATGTGGCGCAGGAACGACCGGCAGATGCCGTTCTTGAACTTTCTCTCGATAGTGTTAAGAGGAATTTTCCAAGGATTCTTGAGAATATTGCCACGCCTGCGATTAAAAGATCTTTTCAAACAGGCACCACTACAAAAGTGGAAGGGAATGATGTAACCGTAAGTTTTGCAACCAATTTTCATCTTGAAAAAGTAAATAATGTGCAAGGACATGATGTTATAGAAAGAGCTTTCAGGAAGGTTTTTTCACAAACCGTTAAACTGAAATTCGAGTTGGGAAAGGTTAACATACAAGGGTCTCTTGGTGTGTCCAAGAGTGACGAGGCTGTCGATAAGGCGGTGGAGGCGTTGGGATGGGAGATTGAGGGAAACTAGGAACTTACAACTAACAACTGACAACTTGGAATGCGAAAGATGGAGAGAACTGACAACTGGTAACTTGTAACTGACAACTTGGATGCAGAAGATTCAAGAAATTCTGGACAGCTTGCCGAATTACGAGAAGACCGGATCCGTTCCGGATTTTGAGGCAGGTCTTATGCGTGTGAAGCGCGTTCTGAAAGCACTTGGCGATCCGCAGGATAAATATCCGATCATTCACATAGTCGGTTCGAAAGGAAAAGGGTCGACGGTTCGGCTTATCGAGCAGGGGCTTGTGCAAATGGGCTATAAGGTCGGCTCGTACTATTCCCCTCACATTTATCGGTTGAACGAGAGGATTCGGCTTGGCGGTATGGAGATTCCTGATAGCGAACTTGAAGGCGTTGTCGCGCGTGTTTATGAGATTCCGGAAGCGCGCGAGATTACTTATTTTGAGTTTCTGACGGTTTGTATGTTTTTGTATTTCGCGGATAAGGGAGTTGATTATGCGGTTGTGGAGGCTGGGATGGGCGGAAGGCTTGATGCGACCAATTGTGCGCGCGAGCCCAAGTGCGTCGTGCTAACGCGAGTCGAGCTTGAACATGCGGAAATCTTGGGCGATACGATCGAGAAGATTGTTGCTGAAAAATTGGGAGTTATGAGGGGCGGGGCGAAATTGTTTAAGTATAATTTTAATAATAATTGGGGCAAACCTTTGGGCTTGAAAGGCGACCATCAGCGCAAAAACGCTTATTTGGCTTGGGAGGTTTTGAGATTTATAAATCCGAAAAAAGTTGGCGGCGTTGATTTTGCTAATGTAAGTCTTCCTGGCAGGTTCGAAAGGCGCGTTTGGCTTGGCAGAGAGGCGATCTTTGATATGGCACATACTGTTGATAGCGCCGTTTCCTTGCGTGAGACGCTTGATCGTGAATTCCCCGGGCGAAAATTTCTTTTTATTATGAGTTTCTTGAAAGATAAAAATGCGGCTGGGATTATTGAGGCGCTTAAAAAAGAGGTGGATCTCGTGTGGCTCTATCCGCTACAACATGAGAGGGCGATTGGGCGTGAGGAGTTGGAAAAGTTGAGGAAAGTTGTTGAGCGGGTTGAGGAATTGCCGGATGGGTTTGTGCCTGTGGTGTGTGGGAGTGGGTATTTGGTGAGTGCTTTAGGCGCTAGGAAGGCGTGGTTAACGGGTTTGGATTCTCCCCCGGGGGATGGTTCGCAACCTTTTTTGAATGTGTAAATATCATGACTAACAGATTTGGACCTATCCAAGGGTGGGTACAATTTGTACCCCTCCTTTTCATAAAAATTTAATGTCTGCGTGAAATAATCCCTTCAACCGTTCCCGTAACAATTTATTTATGAAGAAAATCCACGCTCAAGGCATCCAGATAGCTGTTATTAAAAACAACGACGAGGAATACATTTCCTTAACTGATATGGCGAGATTTAAAAATATTGAATCTACAGGTATTGTTATTGCTCATTGGTTATCAACAAAATACACAATCCAATTCATGGGTGCATGGGAGGGAGTACATAATCCAAATTTTAATGTTACCGAATTCGGTAACATTAAAAATGAGGCTGGAACCAATATATTTATCTTGTCTTCTTCTAAATGGATCAAAAGAACAAATGCAATTGGGATACGATCGTATAGAGGCAAATATAGCAGTGGCACTTTCGCCCATAAAGATATCGCTTTTGAGTTCGCCACATGGCTGTCGCCAGAATTCAAGCTTTATTTAATAAAAGAGTTCCAGAGGTTAAAAGCTGATGAAGACAAGAGGCTCGAACTTGGCTGGGACACAAAAAGACTTCTCACTAAAATCAATTATCGAATTCAAACCGATTCGATCCGAGAAAATCTTATCCCGAAAGCACTTTCAAGAGAACCAATACCTGTTATTTATGCGAATGAGGCGGATGTCTTGAATAAGGCGCTTTTCGGTATGACGGCAAAAGAATGGCGAGATAAAAATCCGAAACTCGAAGGCAATATCCGAGATTACTCCGATGTCGCACAACTTGTCTGTTTGGCAAATCTCGAATCTTTTAATGCGGAATTAATTAGGCAGGAATTGCCGCAGAATGAGAGACTTCTCAATCTGAATGAAATAGCTATCGTTCAGATGAGGTCGCTGGTGTGCAATGATTCGATTAAGAAACTGAGATGATAGTAAAAAAGAGTTTGTATTTCGCAATACCCACTCTCTTTCGGGGCGCAGAGACTCCCGATATGATCATCTGGGCTCCGAGCAACTTGATTGTATAAGAGGCTATACGAGAATTCAACTGCAAATTACATCGCAAAGGGTGTGTACAATTTGTACATATCCTTGTTTTTATTCCCGGGAATAATTTTATGATGATGGAATTCAGTTGTCTACAATTTGTAGACAACTGAAATTGGAATCTGTTGATGGCAAAAAATACGAGACTGATTGTGCTAGTTACGAGATATTAACCGCTGAAATATCAAAAGCCACTTTTGGCGTAACCCCGAGTGAATATAAGGATCTGAAAGAATTGAAACGAGAAAATTTGCGTGATCATATGGATGATTTCGAGCTGATCTTCACCATGCTTGGCGAGAGGTCAACAACCGAAATTCATCGCATCGATAATTCAAAAGGCGTTCCAAAGCTTAAAAAAGATGCAAAACGAGGTGGCAAAATCGCCGGTACTGCGAGAAATGCATTGGAGCATGAGATTGGCAGATCTGTTGTGTCGAAAGAGAATTATTTGCCGAAGAAGCGGGGTGGGAAGAGGATTAAGTGATTTGGATGAAAGCTGTTTCTGTTTAAATTTAATGTTATCGAATTCGATTGGTTTAAACAACAGGTATTTTTTCTCCCCGGGGAGAAAAATTAACAGAGTTGCACCGGGGCGGAGATGGAGGTAATGTTGAGTCGAATAAAATGTTACTAATTTAAATATTAACTTAAAAGGATGAAAATCGTTGGGACTACAATTCAGACAGACGGCGATGAGAAACTCACTTTTGGAGATTTCAATGTTTTTATAGGTGGGAATGGTGTCGGTAAAACTACATTTTTGATAGAATTATTCTCGAAAGCTACTGGCATTCAACGCGAAAAATCTTACTGGGTTAATAATCCCGAGTATTCAACAGGAAACTTAAAAGATGATATGACTCTAATTAAATCATCTTTAGCAAAAAAATATGAGGGTGCTAATTTATTTTATTATTCACGTGCGATAAAAGATAAGGCTGGTAATGTAGATTTATCTGAAATTTACAGATTCACATATACTGAATTTGCCAATATAGATACCCAAACAGATGAATCTATTATTAATACTGTTAAATACAGAAGACCATTTATTAGTTTTGACAGTTGCGAGGCAAGGCTTAGTCTTCAAGATGAAGTTGATATAACGGGTCTTGATCAACCACCTCAAGATTCAATAAATGTTTTATATCGGAATAAAAAACTTCTTAAAGACATCGATAAAACTATATTTGAGAGATTTGAAAGTAAATTTATTCTTCTTGATCATACTAAAAAGAAATTAATACTTGGTTTAGCTAAAGAAGATGCGCCAACTTTCGACTCAAATGCTGAAAACGCACAGGATGAGTTTGAAAGAATCCAAAAATGGAAAAACGAGAAATTCACCATTTTATCTGATTCAGGACATGGCATAAGAAGCATGATCAGATTATTGACAAACCTGCTAGAACCAGTCAATCAAATAATTATGATTGACGAACCTGAAATGCATTTATATCCAGCACAAAAGAGATGGCTGGGTAAGCAATTGGTAAACTTAGCAGTTAAACAAAAAAAACAGGTGTTTCTTGTCACACATGATCCGATGATTCTGCAGGGAATTCTCGATGCAAACATGGTTACTCATGTTTTCCATGTTAAGAGAGATGAAAATAATAAAGGTACTATAGACACCTGTAAGTTGACAAAAAATGATGATGCCAATGCAATGGTTAACCAAGATCAATATTTGCAAGGCTTATTTTATCAACGTTGCATTGTAGTCGAAGGTGCTTCGGATCGTTCTTTTTATCAAAATATGTTTGAAGAATATCCCGAACTTAGTGATAAAGATGTTGGCTTTGTGAGTTGTAGTGGCAAAAATAATACTAAGCATATGGCAAGTATAACAAGTAAGGTCCATCTCAGCGCATCATTTATATACGATTTTGATGTCATATTATTCGATACTCAACTCATAAAAGACATATATAAAACATTGGGAGGAACTGACGAACCTTTCTCGAATTTAGAGAATTTACTTGAGGCTGATGAAACAGTAAAAGCTACAAGTGATCAAAAAGAAAAAACCGAAACAATAAAAAAATTAGTTGGCTTTAATAAAGGGAAAGGAGCAGTCACTAGTAAATGGGCACAAAATAATAAAAACATCTTTGATGAATTGATAAAAAAACTGTCTAATGTCGGGATTTTTATTGTGCCAAATGGCAACTTGGAAAGTTGGGCAAAAGATGTGGAGCCAAAAGGTAGGTTTGCCGACTTAGCACCTGCGGTTATTAAACATAACCCAAGTTTAAAGAAGGAGTTTGATGATTTTTCATCAAATATCTTGAAATATTTAAAATGTGTGGAATAAATTGAGAACATATCATACAACAACATCGTATGATTCTTTTTATACAATTACTTACCTCACCATCTCCCCAAACTCCCCCTCCCCAATCACCCTCACCCCCAACTCCTTCGCCTTCTTTAATTTACTTCCCGCCTCCTCGCCAGCCACGACATAATCCGTCTTCCCGCTTACCGATCCCGAAACATATCCGCCATTTTTAACGATCAGTTCTTTCGCTTGCCCGCGCGACATTCCTGCCATCGTGCCCGTCAAGACGAACACCTTTCCGGTAACGCCTTCCTTCACCTTAACCGCTGGCATCTTTAAGACATTTACGCCCCTCTCAAACAAGCCTTCGAGCATTTTGATATTTTCGCCATCCCCAAACCATTCATAAAAAGATTCGGCGACCTTTTCGCCGATTCCCTCGATATGTTGCAACTCTTCCAGACTCACCTGCTTCATCAAATAAATCACGGCGGTAATCGGGAAAACATCGCCCATCTCAACCGGAGCAGTCTCCGAGCCGAACATCGAGACTTGTGCCGTTTCTTTCGGTTTTCGTTTAGGCGCGTGCATCAACTCCGCCGGGACCGACTTACCCTGAAGGAAACGACCGATCAACCCGCTCGTCTGTGCGCCAATATGCCGAATCCCGAGCGCAAAAATAAATTTATCGAGCGTGACATCCTTCGAAACATCTATCGCCCTAAGAAGATTTTCAGTTTTTTTATCCTTAAAAGATTCCAGTCCAAACAAGTCGTCCTTACCCAACTCAAAAATATCAACAGGTGTGCGGACAAGACCTTCCTCAATCAGAAGATCAACTATTTTCTCGCCCAAACCATCTATATTCAGCGCCGTGGCGAAATGGATAAGCGACTCGCGTCTAATCGCAAAACATTTCTCATTACTGCATCTCGCAATCGCTTCGCCGTCAGGTTTCACAACCGCGCTTCCACATATCGGGCAAGTCGTCGGGAACTTAAATTTCTTTTCCGAACCCGTCCTCAAATCCGGCAAACTTGCTACAACTTCCGGGATCACATCGCCCGCCTTCTGAATAATCACGGTGTCGCCAATCCTGATATCCTTGCGCTCGATTTCGTCCTCGTTGTGTAGTGTTGCGCGCGATACAGTCGAGCCGGCGACGAGAGTCGGAGTGAGTACGGCGACAGGCGTGAGCGCGCCTGTGCGACCGACCTGAATGATTATATCCAGCACCTTGCTCGTAACTTGCTCAGCCGGGAATTTATAAGCGACTGCGTATCTTGGAGCCTTCGCGGTGAAACCAAGCGACTTGTGGGTTTCCAAGCCGTTAACCTTGATCACGATTCCATCTATTTCATAAGGCAAACTGTCCCTTTTTTCCGCCCAAGATTTGCAAAACTTAATTACCGATTCGATATTGTCGTGGTGTTTGAAGTGCGTGTCTGTTTTGAGTCCGAGCCGTTGCAATGTTCGCATAAGCTCCTCCTGCGTTTTCGGCGCAGTCGGAAGCTCACCGGCTCCGATTTCATAAAAAAACATATCCAAATCGCGGCTTGCCGTAATACTCGGGTCGAGCTGTCTGACGCTTCCCGCGGCGGCATTTCTCGGATTCGCAAACTTCTCCTCCGAACGCGCGTTTAACTTCTCCAGACTCTTTTTTGGCATATAAACCTCTCCCCCAACATCAATCGTAACCGGTTCACGAAGCTCAAGAGGAACGCTCTCGATCGCCCTGATCGCGTGCGTCACATCCTCGCCCTCAACCCCGTTTCCGCGAGTAAGCGCCTTCGTCAATTTCCCCTGCTCGTACCAGAGCGTGATATTGAGGCCGTCGATCTTAAGTTCGGTCAAGAAATCGAACTTGGAATTTGGGGAGAAGCGCTTGATGCGCTCGAACCAATCTGTAATTTCCTCCGAAGAAAACACATCTTGCAAACTCCATTTCTTCGTCTTATGAGTAATTTTGGCAAACTTGGCAGAGAGAGCACTCCCAACCTTTTGTGTCGGCGACTCGGGCGTAATGAACTCCGGGTACTCCATCTCCAGCGCAATCAACTCCTTTTTAAGCGAATCCCTAACAGATTCGTTCACCTCGGATTCATCCAAAACGAAATACTTATAATTCAAGTCATTTATCTTTTCGCGTAGTTTCTCTATCCGCACTTTCGCCTCTTGTTTCTCCATATGTTGATTTTTATCTCTAAATCTGGTATAATTTTAAGATAAAAAAACACAAAAAACAAACTTATGACATTCAAACCAACAAAAAAATACAATCCGTACTTCGATCCGGCGACAGATAATGCGCCAATTTCCGAGGAGACTCAGAAGATCGTAAATACTCCCATTGAAAAACCGCAGGGACTCGGCCAAGACGACCTCGCTCTTGCCGAACTTATTGCGAAATTGGTTGATGATAAGAAAATCAATCTTTACAGATCTGATACATTATTAAACACCGACATTTACGAGAAGCTTGATGATGCCAAG
This sequence comes from Candidatus Altimarinota bacterium, assembly GCA_041666465.1. GTDB lineage: Bacteria > Patescibacteriota > Gracilibacteria > UBA1369 > UBA12470 > XYC2-FULL-41-22. Next base: position 5,842 of record JBAYGX010000012.1, on the reverse strand, counting down.
AAAATGAAAATCGATAAGATGGCCTTCAACATGCTGGCAACCGTCCGCGATATTTATAATTATTACAAATCCGCATACTCGAATAACAGTTATCAGTTCGAAAACATGTTGCACAAATTCAGGCTTCTTAAGGAGGAAACTGAAAAAGAGTGCGGTGATGTTTATATTTTCTAAAAATTTATGGGTAAAGAAACTCCACAACAAGTTCCGCCTGCAATAGAAGTAACCACTCCTCCCGAAGCGGTTCCACCTTCCACTGAAGCTAAAGAGGCTCAAGAAGTGCATGATACTACTCAGGATGGTGTCATGAAAGAGTCCAGGCGCGAACGCGTCAACATCATCAAGGCTGATCAGTTTTTTGATAGAAGTGGAAAATTAAAAACTGATTTTCTCGAGGAAAATGTGGCTTTTACATCCATTGAAGTCTTATATCAAATCGAAGAAAAGAGCCCCGGCGCTTTGCTCGAAGTTTTTTCTGAAAAAACTGCCGACGGAGTTTATAAATTCGATTTCAAAGATAATACACAAGCGGAAAGCAGGATTGGTTTGAGTTGGTTTTTCAAATCCATGCCTGAAATAAGAAATGTTAATGTTAAATATCCTGATGGCACGGAAAGAGTTAGCGAAAGGAAAGGGCTTGTCGGAAGTTTTTATGATGGAGAGGGATATGTGGAGGTCATGACAGGATATGAAGTAACTGTTACCAAACAAGCTACTCCCGCCGAACTCCAATCATTAAAAGCTGAAAAAGATCAGCTCGTAAGCTCGTTTGAACAGGCGAAAGGAGATCCGAAATTCTCTTCGTTCTTCGATATGCTTGGCGATAAAAAATATCGCAGTGTTGATGTTGATAAAAACGAAAAGGGCAAAAATCATGCCGAAAAACTTGCATTTCATGTATTTGAAGTTTCCGCGGATAACGGAGTCGATCCTTATTTGACAATGTCGCTCTTGAAAGCCGAAAATGGGAATAATGAAAGATTCTTCGGAGTCATGGCCGAGGGATGTGAAGGATTTGAAATGCAACTCGAAATGGCAATTCGTATGATTAGAACTCATGAGATGAGCTACAAAGATGTAAGTTCAAAAGAGCCTTCGATAAATGGAGTTTATACCGTCGATTTTTTGGCTTATTTCTCGGAAATTTATTCACCATCCGCAATCAACTCGAATCATTTCAATAATTTATACAAAAACTATTTCAGTTATAAAGGCACTTCGGAACCGGCTGCAGTTAACCCTGCGGAAGGACGCAGGCTTGCCGGTCTATACATGAACGGCGGCTCAAGCAAGGTGCGAAATCCGGTCAGTGAAATACAGAAGCGAGAAGTATTGGCAAGTGGTGTTCACCTGAAACAACTTGTGCCCGCGAACGGCAGATTGACTTCCCCGTATGGCGTAAGATTCCACCCAATTGATCATGTATGGAAAATGCATACAGGTCTGGATATAGATGGCGAAACCGGTGATCAGGTTAATGCGTGGAAGGATGGGACTGTTTCGTTTGCGGGAAGAAAAGGTGGTTATGGAAATCTGGTAATTATAAAACATGATGATGGATCCCAGAGTTATTACGCACATTTGAAGCAGATTGATGTAAAAAAAGGACAGCGAATTTCCGGTGGCAACCCGATCGGTCTGATGGGAAGCACAGGCAAGTCCACAGGTAGTCATTTGCATTTCGAAATCAGAATCAACGGACAAGCTGTTAATCCTTTGGAGAAATTTAATAATTAAAAAATATATTATATGTGGTTTCATGAAAAAAGATTGGTGTGGGTAGATCCACCACCGGAAGCACCAAAAGCAGCAGTAGCGACAGTAGAGGCACCAAAAGAAAAACCTGAAGATTTAGCTTTTCGAAATGAATTCATACATGGAGTAAGTAATCGAGTAGGTGGCTCTAAAGGTCCAGCGATGAAACGATTTTTAACAGCAAATCTGCAAAGTGATTTATCAGCTACGGAAATAGCGCTACTTAAACCTGATAGTGTCCCTGAACAAGCTACGATTCTTGCAGATTTTTTCAAAGCCTTAGCTGAAAATCAGACCACTATAGACAGTCTTAAAGATTTGGACTGGGATGGTGATGATCCGAAAGATAGAGATGAAACTTTAGGCGCATTCCGAACACTTTGTCTTGAACCTCTTCTTATGAAACTTAATGAGGCAAAAACCAAAGCTGAAGAAAAGAAAGCAGCCGAAGTAGCAACCAAAGGCGTAGCTGAAAAACTTGATACATTTACCACAAGCCATATCGCAAAACTAAAAGCACCACGCACCATGGCCTTGCCGGCAGATGTAAGCGCAAGCCTTGTCGCATTGGAAGGCAAAATTACGGCTTATAAACAAACCGAAGATGCGAAAGAGAATGATAAATACAAAGATATAGATACGAAAATTGACGAATTCAAAGCTGAATTTAAACCAATATTTGAAGCTTATAAAAAAGCAAGAGTTGATGCTTATAAATCAGCTAATGAAGCTGAAACAGATGCCGCGAAAAAAGTCGATATTACAAAATTGGAAAGTGCTGCCGATTTCGAGGCTTTTATAACAGAGCTGGATCTTCTCGAGACTGCTTCAACAACACCGGCAACGGCAACGACGCCCGAAGAAACAGCCTCCGAAGATGCTGATTTAGCTGCTGACTTATTAACCAGTTTTGGGATGCCCAAGAAAACTGTCCAGGAATTCTTAGAGAAATCGCCGGTTTTTGCCATGGTTATAAGTGTTTTGAAAATTCTCATGCCAGGTCTTTTTGACGGAGCTATAAAAAACATGCCTGAAAGTGCTACTCGTGAGGTTTATTGTAATTTGAAAAGCAAAGATTTCAATTGGGTATACAAGAATCATAAAGACAAAGATGCGGATTGGGAAAAACATAAGACGAATAAACAGAAAGCGACAGAATGGATTGATAACAAGTTCGATACTTATAATCCTGGTCGAGATACAGGCATTTTGAGATCTTTACTCAATAGTGATTATACTGTTGGTGATTTCAAGAATCTGGTTAAGAAAGGCGATGATCCAGAAGCATTGGAAGAAGCCGATTTGCCAAAAGAGTACATAACGAGTTTTGATTTCGTTTCAGAGTTACATGCGGAAATTATGTCAAAAGAAGGTACGAAAATTACAAATGACAATATGACTCTTAGTGCTTATATAGCATCTTTACCTAGTTTAGACCCAGATGCGAATCCAACTGGCAATACTGATCTTGATGACCCTCCAGCGCAACCTGCGGAAGATCTCGACCCTCCTGAAGGAAGCGAATAACACGACTAATTGCTTTTATCCAAATTTTTCAATAAAATAAATTAAAACAAACATAAAATGGCAGATCAAACAATCGCACAAACAGGAGCAACAACAGGTACAACCGCTACCGATGATAAGTTCAAAATTCCGGAAGCGGCAATGAAGAAATATCCTGACTTGATTGCGCTCATAAAAGAAACCGAATCCATGACGGATGCCGAGCGCACTTATTGGTTTCAAATTTTGCCAATAATGACAGATGAACAGGTCAGTAAGTTGCGTGCGATTTTGGTAAAAGAGAAAGAACAGTTGGTAAAGCTGGATAGCGAATACGAGAAGGAGCTTAAACGGATTAACGACAAGCATTTGCTTGAGTGGAAAGAACTTGAAACGCGCAAAGCTCGTGAAGAAAGGCAGAAAGCCGAATCCAAGGATGAGATTGCCGATAAGAAGGCGGAAGAGGATGTGCTGGCACAACTGAATAACTTGTAGTACGGGTGGTCTATCCGCTCCTGTATTTCTGGACCATTTTATCTATCTCGTATTTTGGATTTGTCGTATCGGGATTTTTGAGGATGCCCCATTCGTAAGGTTGTTTTTCTTCGTTGTCGATTAAGCCGTGGTGTGCGAGCTGGTGATGATCCTTGCACAGAGGAATTATATCATCCGGATTGTGTTCGTGATCAAGCGCTCGCCGTTGCGTATGGTGCAGTTCTTCCGCGTGTTTAGTACAACCCGGATAGGCGCAAGTACCATTAGTCTTGGCAATCACATACTTCCTGATTTTGTCTGGAATCTGTTTCGTTTGTGCAGATTCTGGCTTGGCTTGTCCATCCATAAGCTCTTTCATAAATGTGTTCCAGTCGCGATCGCCTTTCATCTTCTTGAGTTGGTCGGCAACTTTGGGATCTAACTCAATCTCTATCCGTTCGATTTTATTCCCGGGAATAAAATCCATCTTGTAATCTCTTACATAAGTTTCAAGCTCACCTTTGCTCATTCCTTTTGCCTTCTCTGCCCAAAAATTTGCCGTTTCCGTTGTCGCAATCGCTACAACAGGTCTTACACAATTAATTCCTTTTTCTTCAACAACTTTCTTTAATTCAGGCTTGTCTTCTACGGCTCTTACAACCCATAAAGCGGTATCAACTTGCGCTTTACTCATGCCTGCCAATTTACCTGCATATTCGTAAATACTACCGAATCCCTTTTGTTTCCAAATCTCTTTTTCGGCAATCTCGGGAAGTAGCAGAGCGCATTGCCTAAGCCAATATTTTGCATTCTTGCCGTAATGGACAAATTTTTCATGTATGTTTTTCATGTTTTTATTTGTTAAAATCTACCGCCAGTATATCTGAAAATCGAAGCGAGTCCATTATCCCGAATTGACTTTCGAAAAGCTGATGGCGCGCTCACCTATTTACTGTTGCGTGCAGGAAAAATTCTATCGAAATTCGAGCAAGCACGAACCCTATTTCAAATCTCATCCGCTGAAACAGTATCCCAATAAATCCAATTATGTGTCCTCTCATCCCATTCATATTCGTGATATTCCGACACCTCCTTTATCCTCTCGTTTGTAAATTTCGCCTTTAACTGCTCCAGTATTTCGGGGTCATCCATACTCCCAAGCATAAATCTATGCAGATCCTCTCCTATTTCTGAAATACACTCTTCGTACAAATCCGCCAATTTATCGGTATTCCCTACCTTGCTGTACCTCCAATTATTTACCCTAAACACTTCCCGGGCATAAAAATATGCGGCGGCTTCACGAATCGGTAAAGGCAATCTCGGATCCTGCATAATGTGTACTTTTTCATGAATGAAAGTCGATCCTTGAGTGGTTGTATTAACCCGTGGATAAACTGCATCCAATGCTTCTTTTGTACTTAATGTATCTTCTGACATAAGAAATTTTATATCTACAGGCACAGAAAATTCCTCATCCACAACATGTATCGTCACCCGACCTGAATATAATACCGTTGCATCGCCTTCGGTATTTTCCCCACTTTCTCCTATCGGAACTCCTATACTATAACCCTTGTAGAAAACCCCATCTATCGGCGATATCTCCCTATCCACATGATTCGCTTTTTCAAAATATTCGAGCAATGGTCCCAAATCCTCTCTGTCCACAAAAATCATCCTGCTACTCAAGAAAACCTCTCTCTGTTCAGGAGTCATATACTGACCATATATTTCTATAAACTTTTCCGACACATATTTCTCCAGCACCTTATAGCTTTCTCTTAAGCTAGGCGGTATTGCGCCAACCTGTTCTTCTAATGCAAGTAGCCCTTCTTCATTGAGCGTATATGGTTTGTCCTCACCCGTATAATCTGTATTTTCCATTATGTTTCCCATGTCAGTTGTAAGTTGTCAGTTGTAAGTTACAAGCTCCCCTACTAATATCAACCTCTTCAAATTCGTCCCAACCGGCGTACAGGTCATAAGCGTAAGCCTTTTTTCACCTACGGGCTGTTCCAGGACATTAACTTCCGCAGGTTCAACCTCTTTCTTCTCCGTTATTTTATAAACATATTTCTGCTGATCGTAATAAATTATGACCTGA
>JBAYGX010000011.1:0-21156 GCA_041666465.1 Candidatus Altimarinota bacterium | reverse complement strand
CTGTAATCTTTTTATATCCAAAGATACTTTTCTTCTCAAATCTCCTTCGGTTGGTATTTTGTCGATATATTCTCTCAATTTGTTTGTATCCGCTTCGCTCAAATCTTTTACCTTGATATTCTTATTGATATTTAGTTCATCCAATATTTTCGCACTTAAATCCCTTCCTATTCCGTAAATATAGGTTAAGCCAACTTCAATTCTTTTTTCGCTCGGTAAGTTTACGCCGCAAATGCGTGCCATATGATTTTAAGTTAAAATTATCCTTGTCTTTGTTTATGCTTTGGGTTCTCGCAAATTACACGGAGAACACCCTTTCGTTTGATACTCCTGCATTTTTCACAAATTTTCTTTACTGATGGTCGTACTTTCATATTTTCTTATTTATGCCTGAATGTAATTCTGCCTTCGTTAGATCATAAGGCGTTAAATCAACCGTAACCTTGTCGCCCGGTAGAATGCGAATGTAATTCATTCTCATTTTTCCGGATATATGTGCTCTGATTATGTGATTTGACGGGTAGGCCGGGTCGCTAACTCTGACCTCGAATTCTGTATTGGGTAGACAATTTAAGACTACTCCTTCAACTTGAATTGTGTCTTTTCCCATTTGTTTTTAGGAGCGTCTTAATCTGTAAATACAAGTTTTGATACAAAAAGCTCTTGGATTTTATAGTAACGAGTGGTCTATTGCAAGGCTTTTTTTCATGTTTTTCGGATTAACTTGACAATGTCAGGATTTCGTTTCCGGATGGTGTTACCAGGATAGTGTGTTCAATTTGAATGGCTAGAGAACTGTCCTTGGTCACAATTGTCCAGTTATCTCCGAGTGTTTTTATAAATCTTGTTCCAACCGCTATTATTGGTTCGATTGCTAAGGTCATCCCCGGTTTTAGAGTAAAGCCTTCTCCTCGTTTCCCGTAGTTGTTTATTATTGGTGGTTCATGAAGGCGTCTTCCCACGCCATGTCCGGTTAGTTCTCTTATGATGTGATATCCGGCTTTGTGAACAACTTCTTGAATTGCAAAACCTATATCGCCGGTTTTATTTCCCGGTCGTATTTGTTTTATTCCCGCCGAAAGAGCTTTTTTTGCAGTATTTAATAAGTTTTCGATTTCCGGTTTTTTTTCACCTTCTACAATAAGTGAAACTGCGGCGTCGGTTATCATTCCATCCAACACAACCCCGCAATCTATGCTTAAAAGGTCGCCCGGTTTTAGTTCCCTTTTTGTTGGAATTGAATGTACGACTTCGTCGTTTACGGATGAGCAGATTACAGCGGGATATCCCTTGTATCCCAAAAATGCTGGTTTTACGTTTTCTTCTTCGCAGATTTGGAGCGCAAGTGTATCCAGGTCGAGAGTTGTCGTTCCTGGTTTTGCATTTTCTTTTAATTTTTTCAAAAGGTTGCCTAAAATTTTCCCGCACTTGCGCATAGTTTCGATTTCTGCCGGTGTTTTGATAGGAATTTCCATGAGAATTAGTTAGCTAGTTCGCTAGTAGGCTGGCAAGAGAAGATTCAAGATCTTTGTCTACGTTTTCAATTGATTGATCTCCGTTCACGCTAATCATTTTGTTTTCAGATTGATATTTTTTAATAACTGGCATTGTCTCTTCTTGAAATGCTTTCAATCGAGTTGCAATTGCCGAAGCGTTATCGTCTTTTCTTGTTATCAATTCGCCACCGCATTTTTCGCAAGAATCTTTTTTGTATTGAACCGGATAAACTTCTTTGCATTTCCCGCAAATTCTCCTTGTCGTTAAACGCTTCATCGCTGATTCTTCAGATATTTCTATTAACACTCCGATAAAATCTCTGCCAAGTTTTTTCATGAGGGCGTCAAATGTTTCAGCTTGATCGGTTTTTCTCGGTATCCCGTCAAACAGTACGGTTATCCCCGGTTTTATCGTTTTCATGAAATTTTCGATTATTTCCATTACAATTTCATTGGAGACAAGATGACCCGCTTCAATTATTTCTTTCACTTTCTTGCCGAGAGGGGAGTTCTCCGAGGCTAATTTGCGAAGTTCAGCTCCGGTTTCAAAAACTTGTATGCCGTGTCTTTCCGCAAAAATTTTTCCTTGAGTTCCTTTGCCGGAACCTTGCATGCCGAATAAAATAATGTCCATGATAACTTATAGTTAGTAACTTGTAGTTGGTGACATTTTATGGGAAAAGATTGAAAAAGGAAAATCTAATACTGAATATTGAGTTTTGCTTGCGCAAAACAACTTATAATAAGGCGCAAGTGAGCGCTAACGCTTTTCCCCTTTGCGCTCTAATAGAACTTCTCGTAATTATGCATGATCAATTGAGCGTTGATTTGGCGGATTAACTCGAGGACTACGCCGACAACGATAATCATACCGGCTCCACTGATTAACATTGGGATTGATCCCATAGAACTACCAGAGAGAGTTTTTTGCATTAATATCGGCATGACAGCAATGAATGCGATGAAAACGCCGCCGAAAAGATTTAGTCTATTGGAAACTTTTTGCAAGTATTCCGCAGTTTGTTTCCCCGGCCTTATTCCAGGGACGAATCCACCTCTTTTTTGTATGTTATCCGCCACTTCAACTGGATTAAATGTGATTGATACATAAAAATAAGTAAATGCAATGATTAACAGAACATATGATGATAAGTAAAGCGGTGTTCCAACTTGGAATGCGGATTGTAAGAATTCACCTGTTTTTATTACCCAGGCTGATTCACCGTTAACCATGAATTGTCCCAAAATTCCCGGGAATGTAATCATCGAAACTGCGAAGATAATCGGTATCATGCCGGCTTGATTGATTCTTATCGGTAATGATGCTTGTTCTCCTTTTGAAACTCCGGATCTTCCTGCATAAGTAACCGGTATTTTTCTTTGTCCTTCTGTTACAAGTATTATTACAATTGCTAACATAACTGTTATTACAATTCCTGCCGTGAAGGGGATAAGGCGAGCATTATCTTCCATCGCCAATGCCAATACTTGTCCCGCCATACCCGGGAGTCCGGCAATAATACCCGAGAAAATCAAAATTGAAACTCCGTTTGAAATTCCTTTTTCCGTTATAAGTTCACCAATCCACATAAGCAATAAAGTTCCTGTTGTAATTGTTAACATGATTGGAAGTAATACAGCAGGGCTTCCCATATTTGTTATGATTTCGGCATTTGATTGAGAATTGATTAAAAGTATCATTCCGTATGATTGAATGAATGCCATTGGTACCGTTAACCATCTTGTGTATTGAGTGATTTTTTTTCTGCCTTGTTCACCTTCTTTCGACAAGGCTTCCATTCTCGGTACGATTACTGTTAGTAGTTGCATAATGATTACCGCGTTGATATATGGCGATAATCCCATTAATACGATTGAAAAGTTTTTCGTACTGCCTCCGGTTAACATACTGAATGCTCCAAGTATTTTATTTCTGTCGAAGACCTCTTGTAAAGCTTCCAAATTTACACCTGGAATAGTGATATGAGATATTGCCCTATATACAACAATCATCGCTAAAGTAAAAAGCAGCTTATTTCTTAGGTCTTTTGCCTGCAATATTTGACTTAAGTATTTAAACATCCTGTCAGTTTGTTATTTTTTTGACTTCTTTGCTCTTTTAGCTTTGTTTGCGGATTTTTTCTCCTCTTTCTTTTTTGCCAAAGCTATTTTTCGGTTTTTCTTAATATTTCCTTGATGTTCAACTTTCCCACCTGTTTTTTCGATTTTCTTAATTGCTCCAAGTGAAGCATTTTCCACAATTACAGTAAGTTTCTTTGTCAATTCTCCTTGGCTAAGTATTTTTACCGGTTTCTCGATATTTTGGATTAATTTTTGCTTTTTTAAAGCCTCTTTATCAACCTTTGATCCGTCTTTAAAAACTTCAAGTTGGAAAACATTCACAACTTGATATCTGATTTTGTTTGGATTGGTAAAACCTTTTAATTTTGGCATTTGCCTGATTAATGGGGTTTGTCCTCCCATGAATCCTCTTCGAAGTGTTCCGCCGGCTCTTGCACTTTGTCCTTTTCCACCTCTTCCACAAAAAGTTCCTTTCCCGGAACCGTTACCTCGACCAACGCGCATCTTGGCTTTTTTCTTTTGTGCCGGCTTGAGATTATTTAGTTTCATTATTTAGTAGTGATTAATGGCTGATTTTTTATTGGTTTCTTTGCTTCCGTCTTGATTGGTGCTTTTGGTGGTACTACCGCTGTTGCTGTCGGTTGAATTTTCTTCGATCTGTCTTCTCTGTATCTTAGTTTTCCGAGAGCGTTTAATGTTGCCTTTACACAGTTTATTTTATTACTTGAACCTAAAGATTTACTTAAGATGTTTTGAATTCCGGCCAGTTCTACAACTTTTCTTATCGCACCTCCTGCGATAATACCCGTACCTTCGCAAGCCGGCATTAAAAGAACTTTTGCACTTTTAAATTTGGTTTGAATTCTGTGAGGGATGGTTCCTTGATATATGTTGATTGTGATTATGTTCTTTTTTGCTTTTGCAACAGCTTTTTTAATTGATCCTTGAACTTCGGTTGATTTTCCGATACCTATTCCAACTTTTCCTTTCTTATTCCCAAGAACTACAGTTGTTCTGAATCTTAATCTGCGTCCACCTTTTACAACGCGTGTAACACGATCAATTTGAATTACTTCTTCTTCAAATTCTCTTGGTTCTTGTGCACGGCCTCTATTTTTACTGAAAGGTTTTTTCCCCATAGCTTTAAGTTTTTTATTAAAGATTTAAAATTTCAATCCTGATTCTCTTGCGCCTTCGGCGATTGCCTTAACGCGTCCATGATACCTGTATCCGTTCCTGTCGAATACACATTCTTTTACTCCTTTTTCCAGTGCTTTTTTGCCCAATTCCAATCCGACTTCTTTTGCCTTCTCCATTTTTTTGCCCTTTTTTATTTTAATATCCGAGGCTGCACAAATCGTCTTTCCCGTTGAATCATCAATCAATTGAGCGTAATTGGCTTTTATACTCCTAAATATTACAAGTCGTGGTTTGTCACCTTTTATTCTTGCAATGACGCGTGCGTGTCTTCTGGCTTTTTGTACTGCTTTGCTGTTTTTCATGGTTTAGTTACTATTATGTTTAAGCGGCTGATGCTCCGGCACCTGCACTTGCAGCTGTTTTGCCGGCTTTTCTTCTGATATGTTCGTCTATGTATTTTATACCTTTCCCTTTGTAAGGTTCTGGTTTTTTGAATCCTCTTATGATTGCCGATGTGTGTCCAACCAATTCTTTGTCGAACCCTTTTACCGTAAATACATTCTTTTTCTCCGGTTCCATTTCAATTGTAATTCCTTCTGGTAATGGGAACTCAATCGGGTGAGAATATCCTAAATTTAGGATCAATTTTTTTCCTTGCAGTTGTATACGGAAACCTACGCCTATAATCTCGAGCGTTTTTTGAAAACCCTCGGATACTCCTTTTATCATGTTGTTTAATTTCGATCGAGTTAGGCCGTGTAAGCTTTTTGCCAACTTCTCGTTATTTTTTCTCGTAACTGTAATTTCTTTTTCGCTTATTTCCACATTTATCAGTTCATGCGGAATAAGTTTCAAAGTCCCTTTCGGACCTTTTACAGTCAATGCTCCTTCGGCATCCTTTGTTACCGTTACTCCATTAGGTATCTCGACCAGTTTTCTTCCTATTCTTGACATACTATTTTATTGGTGAGTTAGTAAATTTCACAGATAAGTTCTCCGCCGAGTTTTTGTCTTCTGGCTTCCGAATCATCCATTATCCCTTTTGATGTTGAGATGATTGCTATTCCCAGTCCATGAAGTACTTTTTTTACATTTGTACTCTTTACATAGATCCTTTGTCCCGGTTTTGAAATTCTCTTTAGATTAATCGGTTCAGTTCTTTTTGGAACCAACACTTCTAATTCTTTTTCTGCTCCATTTTCGTTTAATTTTATATCAGCTACGAATCCTCTTTTTTGCATTAATTTAAGTATTTCATTTTTCACATTTGAGTAGGGAACTTTTACAGTTTCCTTTTGGACTCTTGAGGCGTTTCGGATTCTCGTTAGTAAGTCTGCTATTGGATCGGTATTCATTTGTTTGGTTAGTAAGCTAGTAAGTTAGTAGGCTAATAGATAGGTTATTACCATGAAGATTTTCTGACCCCCATTACTTCTCCTTTTTGGGCTAATTCTTTGAAACAAATTCTGCAAACCTCGAATCTGCCCATATATCCTCTGACTCTTCCGCAAAGCTTACATCTATTATAAACTCTTGTTGCAAACTTTGGTTTTTTCCCTTTGCTAAGAGCCTTTAGGTAAGTATTTTTTCTTCTTTCGCATTTAATTTTTAAGGATTTTTTTGCCATGGTGAGTTAGTGACTAATTGGTTATTTTTTTTCAGATTTAACTTCGTCTTTAAACGGGAAGCCCAGAGCTTTTAGTAACAAATATCCTTCGTAATCGTTTTTTGCAGTTGTCGCTATGGTTATTTGTAATCCGTGGGTTCTTTCCAGATTTTCCAGTTTTGCTTCCGGGAATATGCTTATATCTTTTATTCCGAGATTGTAATTTCCTCTGCCGTCGAATCCTTTTACACTTATACCTCTGAAGTCTCTCGTTCTTGGAAGGGTAATATTTACAAGTTTATTGATAAAATCGTTCATTCGATGTTTTCTCAATGTTACAGTTACGCCAACAGGCATTTTTGCTCTTAAATGGAAATTAGAGATAGCTTTTTTTGATTTTGTAATTATTGGCTTTTGGCTTGTAATATCGGTTATGTTTTTTACAACCGGGGTAAAGTCTTTTCCTCCGGCTCGTACATATGTACCGATACCTACATTTATCTTAACTTTCACAAGTCTTGGTGTTGCGAATGTGTTTTTTAGACCAAGTGAATCTTTCAGATATTGTAATATATCTTTTTTATCCATTGTTTCTATTTTTGCCTTCACTGTTGCTTTTGCCATAAATTAGTATAATTTATTATTTCTTCTTCTTTGATTTTGATTCTACCGGCTGATCGATGACATCTTTACATTTTTTGCAGATGCGTCTTTTCTTCTGATCTTTTGATATTACGTAACCGATTCTTACAGGTTTTTTGCATCCGGGGCATAATACCTTTGCGTTTGATGCGTTTATAGGAGCTTCGAACTGGATTTTTTCACCTTTTCTTGTCGTTGTTTTTTTAACATGTCTTGTTTTTACATTAACCTTTTCGACTACGATTGCGTTTAATTTTTTCATTACACGCATTACTTTACCTTTTTTGCCCTTATCTTTTCCTGCAATTATCAGTACATCGTCTCCAGTTTTTATTTTCATTGTGATAGGTGATTAGTAACTATAAAACATCCGGTGCCAGTGAAATTATTTTTTGGAATTTTTTCTCTCTCAATTCTCTTGCTACTGGACCAAATACACGAGTTCCTTTTGGTTCGCCATCTTTGGTTATGATTACACATGCATTGTCGTCGAATCTTACGGCTGAACCATCTTTTCTGTAAACTTCTTTTCTTGTTCTTATAATTACCGCTCTTTCAATTGCCTTTTTTTTCACAAGTCCTCTTGGGGATGCAGTTCGAATAGCAACTACAACAACATCTCCAACTCCGGCGTATCTTCTTCTTGAACCGCCAAGTACTTTTATACATTTTGCCTCTTTGGCTCCGGTGTTATCTGCTACTTGTAATATTGTTTGTTGCTGAATCATGTTAGTAAGCTAGTAAATTAGTTTGTTGTTTTTTTTACTTCAGGTTTTGTTACAGTCCACCTTTTCAATTTGCTTAACGGTCTTGTTTCGTAAACGGTAACAGTATCACCTTCTTTGAATTTATTCCCTTCATCATGAGCGTAAAATTTATTTGAAGTTCGATACTTTTTCTTGTACTTCTCGTTTAGTTTGTACCTATGTACGGTTATAACGATTGTATCCTTCATTTTGCTACTTGTGACTATGCCTGTTATTGATTTCATTTTTATAATGACTAGTAATTAGTTTTTTCGAGAAGCCCTTTGTACCGTCTTGATCTGTGCTATGTATTTTTTATACGATGCTGCCAAATGAGATTTCTTATCTTGATTGGTTTTTAAGCCGTTGCTTGCTTGTATGCGTTTTCTTATCGCTGTTCCAAGTTCTTTTTCCAATTCTTTCGTGTTCAATTTTCTTAATTCTTGTATTTCTAACATTTTAATTTGCGTTGGTTAATTAAGGTCGTGAGATGTGATAAATTTGGTTTTGAGAGGAAGCTTATGCTTTGCAAGCGTCATCGCTTTTCTTGCCGTTAATTCATCCATGCCTTCCATTTCAAATATTATTGTCCCGGCTTTCGTAAGTGCTACATATTTTTCGACCATACCTTTTCCACTACCCATCGGTACTTCGGCTGCTTTCTTTGTAATAGGTTTATGTGGGAAAATTCGAATCCATATTTTGCCGCCCCTTTTAATACAGCGAGACATGGCTTTTCTGGCCGCTTCAATTTGTCTTGAAGATATTTCTCCCGTTTCTTGGGCTTTTAATCCGAATGAGCCGAACGATAGCCTGTCACCTTTGTGAGCCTTCCTTTTGAAGGCGCCTCTCATTCTATGGGATTTTCGATATTTTTGTCTTTTTGGTAATAACATATTTTAAGCTTTTTTTGATGTAATTTTTCGAACTTTTTTTTCTTTTACCACTTCTTCGATCTTTGGTTCCACTTTTTTGGCTGCTTTTTCCCCCAATGGTTTAGAATAAGGGTTTATCGTTGCGCTCAAATCTTTTTTAAATATGTCACCTTTGTAAATCCACACTCTTACACCGATTGCGCCATAAGTTGTGAAGGCTGGGCAGACTCCATAATCGACATCCGCTCTGAATGTTTGCAACGGTATCTTGCCTTCTGTAAAAGTCTCATCTCTTGCTATTTCCACACCGTTTAAACGACCTGATACATATACTTTTGCTCCTTTTGCTCCTGCTTCCATAGCTTTTTGTATAGCCATTTTTGCACCTCTTCTGTATGAAATTCTTTTTTCAACTTGTTTTGCTATTGATTCTGCAACCAATTGAGCATCTAGATCTGGTTGTTGAATTTCAACTATATTGATTTGAAACCTTGATCCGAAATTTTTCTCTAGAGCATCTCTGAATTTCTCGACTTGTTCGCCCTGATGTCCGATTATTACGCCAGGTTTGGCACTATTGATATTTATAATAGTTTCATTAGCATTTCTCAATATTTGAATCAATGAAACTCCACAGTCTTTAAGAGTTTTTCTAATATATTCTTTTATCTTAACATCTTGATGGAAAAGAATTATATATTTTTTTCTTGGTGCATACCAACTGGAATCCCATTTCTTTATAACACCTATGCGCTGAATTTTCGGATGAACTTTTTGTCCCATTTTTAATTACTAGTGGTTAGTTTTTTTGAAGTTTTCTTTGCAGGTTTCTGTGGTGGTGTTTCCTCTTTTTTAGCAACTGCGTTCTCTTTTACATCAAGCTTAACTGTTATATGAGCATTTCTTTTTAAGATCGGAGTGCTTTTCCCTCGTGCCCTCATGATTGATCTCTTAAACATAATTCCATCATTTATTACGATTTCTTTTATGAACAATGTTGTCTTGTCTTGTTTGAAATTGTTTTCCGCATTGGCCATTGCCGACTCGATTACTTTTGCCAGGATCTTAGCTCCCTTTCTTGGGATATGATGTAGCAATGCAACGGCTTCTTTTGCATCTTTACCGCGTACTAGTTTTGCTACGAGGTTAACTTTTGTCGGTGATGTTCTTGCGTTTCTTAATATGGATTTCATTGTGGTAATTAGTTGTCAGGTTATTTAGCTGGGGTTGCAGTTGCAGTTGCGGTTGCTTCTCCTTTTGCCATTTGACCGCCATGTGCTTTGAATTTTCTTGTGAATGAGAATTCTCCCAGTTTATGTCCTACCATGTTTTCAGTTACAAATACAGGTATATGATCCTTTCCGTTGTGGACAGCGAATGTGTGACCTACGAATTCCGGTGCAATCGTGCATGACCTTGACCAGGTTTTGATAATTTTTTTATCACCCGATTCGTTCATTTTCTGAACTTTTTTTGTTAATCGCGGGTCTACGAATGGTCCTTTTTTTGAGCTGCGTGACATTCTTAAGAGAGTTAAAAATTACTTTTTCTTGATTTCCTTGCCTCTTCTATCGCGAATTCTGAATTTGTCCGTTATATTCTTTCTCTTTCTCGTCTTGAATCCAAGTGCCGGTAATCCCCAAGGTGTTTTTGGATGTTTTAAACCGATTGGAGTTCCACCTTTACCACCACCATGAGGGTGATCGCAAGGATTCATAGCTTTTCCAAGCACTTCCGGTCTTTTGCCCATCCATCTCTTTCTTCCGGCTTTTCCTATTTTTAAGTTGCCGTGTTCTATATTACTAACTTGTCCTATGGAAGCGAAACAGTCTTTCGGGATAAGTCTGATTTCTTTTGAAGTCAATTCAACCTGTGCGAAATTTCCATCAACACCTACCATTTTCGCACTTGCTCCGGCGCTTCTGCATAACTGTCCTCCGTTGCCTCTTGCCAATTCCACATTGTAAATCTGGAAGCCGGCCGGTATTGCGCTTAATTTCATTCTGTTCCCAAGTTTTACCTTCGCCTTATTCGCACAAATAATTTTCTTGCCATCTCTCATTCCCTCCGGAGCGATTTGGTATCTCTTTGCTCCATCCTTGTATGTTATTAACATGATATAAGCCGTTCTATTCGGATCATATTCTACCGCCGTAACACGTCCTTCTATATTTAACTTGTCCGTTTGGTCGAAATCAATTGTTCGAAGCATGCGTTTATGACCTGCCCCTCTATGCCTTACGGTCAAAAGTCCGTTGTTATTTCTTCCGCCGGTTTCTTTTTTATAAGTGCAAAGACTCTTTTCTCGTTTTTTACCCTTTGTTAGTTCTTCAAAGGTATATTTGCTCCAGTTTCTTCGAGCGTTTCGTTCTGGTTTTACTTTTATTACTGCCATTTTAAATTATTTAACTTCTTTTATCTTATTGAAATCGAATTTTTGACCTTTTTTGATTGTAATTACAGCTTTTTGACCACTTGCTCTTTTCTCAAACTCATTGTTGTTCTTGATCAGTCTTGCCTTTCTGAATACCGGTACTATGTTTACTTTTACCACATCAACGCCATATATTTCTTTAAAAGCTCTTTTTATATCAATTTTTGTAGCGTTTGAGTTGATTAAGAAAGTGAATTTTCTATTAACTTCTCCCTTCATGCTTTTCTCTGTTACCAACGGTTTTTTAATTATGTGAGATGAATCCATGTTTCCTGGCTAGTTTAGTTTTTAGAAATAAAAGTTTCGTCAATTGTCTTGAAGGCATCTTTTAAGATTAAAAGGTCCTCGAATTTCATAACCTTTTCAACGCTTAAATTTCTTGCGTCGATCGCTTCCGTATATTTCAGATTGGCACTTGCTTTAAATATAAGCTTATCCTTACTTGCAGCAACGATTAATGTTGTTTTTTTTAATGGAAGTTTCTTAATAAGAGTCGCCATCAATTTCGTTTTCGGTTCATTCTCATATTTTTCAAGTGCTAATATGTGTCCTTCTTTTGCTTTTGATGACAAAGCGCACAACAAAGCTTTTCTATACTGTTTCTTTGGCATCCTTTTTTCAAAATTTCTGTCAAATCTCGGACCGAAAGCTACGCAACCTTTTCTATGTTGTACATTTCTCGTACCACCTTGTCTTGCTCGACCCGTGTGTTTCTGAGGATGAGGTTTTTTCGTAGTAGTACTTACTTCACCTCTTTTTAAAGTGTGAGCTATAGGCGTTCTTCGATTTGCTTGAGTTGCTACAACCGCTTGATGAATCAATCCGACATTTACATCAAGTCCGAAAATATCTTTATTTAGAGTGACTTCTCCGGTTTCTTCGCCTTCCTGATTGTAGAGTTTTACTTTCATTGTTTAGTTATCTAGTGAGCTAGTAGGCTAGTAAATGGTGAATTATTGTTTTCTTATGATGACGAGATGACCGTTTCCGCCCGGGATTTGACCCTTTATGCCTATTAAATTCTTATCTTTGTTTAGATATACAACTTGAGTTTCTCTTATCGTTATGGTTTCTCCACCCATTCTTCCAGGTAGTTTCTTCCCTTTGCATACGCGACCAGGTTTGGCGCGCGCACCGATTGAACCAGGTTCTCTATGGTTATGTGAACCGTGAGAAGCGCAACCTCCTGCGAAGTGATATTTCTTAACGACACCCTGGAATCCCTTACCTTTTGATACTGCTGTTATTTTCACGGTCTCGTTTTCTTGAAACAAATCTACTGTTACAAAGTCTCCCATTTTTGGTGTAGCAGATCCGTCTACTCTAAATTCTCTTACGAAGTGGAATTTCTTGTTCTTTGCCGGTTTGTGTAACTTACTAAAACCCAGGACTACCGCCGGATATCCATCTTTTTCAGTTGTTTTCACTTGAACTATTTCATTTGGTTCGCATTCTACAACTGTGAAGGGGATCACGCGACCGTCATCTTGAATCAGACGTGTCATGCCGAGTTTTTTGCCTAGTATGCCAGGCATATTTGTATAGGTTATAGGGTTTTACCCGAAGGTTTTGGCTTAAATCCTTTCCCCGCGAGGGTCCAGGAGCCTCTTACCTTGTATTAACATGCGGAAATTGAATGTGCGGAGGTAATTTATATATTTCTACTTGCAGAGTCAATAGGATTTTAACTTTTCCTTGTGATTTACTTTGTTTCTTCGGATGTAATCATCTTTATTTCGATATCTACGCCTGCCGGTAATGATAAGTTTGAAAGTGATTCTATGGTTTTCGGAGTGCTTTCTCTTATATCAATCAATCTTTTGTGTGTTCTGATTTCGTATTGTTCGCGAGCGTTTTTATGAACGAAGGTTGAAGAATTAACTGTGAATTTTTCAATTCTTGTTGGTAGCGGAATCGGACCTGCGATAATTGCGCCGGTTTTTTCAGCGGTTTCGATAATTAATTTTGCGGCTTCATCGATTACTTTGTGATCGAATGATTTGATTTTAATCCTGATCTTTTGCTTGGACATGAGGGAGTTGGTTAGGACTTAGTAGACTAGAGAAGATAGTTAGCTAGTGAAGAGGAGAGAAGAGAGGACCTAGTAGGCTAGAGAAGATAGTGGGCTAGTGAAGAGGGGAGAGGAGAAAATAAAAGATCCGGGACGAGTTGTTCCGGCGAGTTCGGTTTTTTTATAACCGATATTCTTTTGCTGATTTCCCCGCCGGGGGCCGAAATATTAAAATCAATACTTCGGGCTTTCTATTTCAGGTTTGAAAACCCGGATGAAGAGTGCCTCATCCGGGCAATTTAAACCAAAAATTATGTTATGATTTTTGCTACCACTCCAGCACCAACTGTTTTCCCACCTTCTCTGATAGCAAACCTTGTTCCTTCACTAAGAGCAATTGGGGCTCCCAATGTAACAACCATTTTAACATTGTCGCCAGGCATAATCATTTCAACGCCAGCCGGCAATTCAATTTCACCTGTAACATCTGTTGTTCTGATGTAGAATTGAGGTTTGTAGCCTTTGAAAAATGGAGTGTGGCGACCACCTTCTTCTTTTGTCAGCACATATACTTCAGATTCGAATTTCGTATGAGGAGTTATGGATCCGGACTTGGCCAAAACCTGACCTCTTACGATCTCTTCGCGTTCAACGCCTCTCAAGAGAAGCCCTACATTGTCGCCAGCTTGACCTTCGTCCAATGTTTTCTTGAACATCTCAACGCCGGTAACAACAACTTTTCTGGTATCTTTTATACCTATAATTTCAACTTCATCATTTATATGTACAACACCTTGTTCGATTTTGCCTGTTGCAACAGTACCTCTTCCCTTAATAGAGAATACATCTTCGATAGGCATCAAGAATGGTTTGCCCAATGGTCTTTCAGGAACCGGGATGTATTCGTCAAGAGTTTTAAGCAATTGCAAGATTGGTTCAGCATCCGGTCCAGTTGGATTTTCAAGAGCTTTTAAGGCAGAGCCTTTTATGATTGGAGTCTTGTCTCCAGGGAATTCATATTTTGTAAGAAGATCCCTGATTTCCATTTCTGAAAGTTCTGCAATTTCAGGGTCTGCAACATCCATCTTATTCATGAATACAACGATGTATGGTACATTTACCTGTCTTGCAAGAAGGATATGTTCTCTTGTTTGTGGCATAGGTCCATCTGCAGCCGAAACTACTAGGATTGCTCCGTCCATTTGAGCGGCACCTGTAATCATGTTTTTGACATAGTCGGCATGTCCCGGACAGTCCACATGAGCATAGTGTCTCTTGTCTGTTTCGTACTCTTGGTGAGAAGTTGCGATTGTAATACCGCGTTCTCTTTCTTCTGGAGCATTGTCGATCTTATCAAATGGGATAAACTTATTGAGTCCGCCAAATTTCTTTTCTGCTACAGCTGTAATAGCGGCAGTTAAAGTCGTCTTGCCGTGGTCAACGTGTCCGATTGTACCAACGTTTACATGTGGTTTTGTGCGTTGGAAAATTCCGTCTGCCATACTTTTGGTTGTTAGAAAATTTTAACTTATGCGCGAAGATTGTATTTTAAAGGGTATCAAATTGCAAGCTGATTTCGAATGTCGAATACCGAATGAGTGGATGTGGATTATTTTATTCCTCGTTCTTCTTTTATTTTCAATGCAACATTGTTTGGTACTTTCGAGTAATGTCCCAATTCCATTGTGTATCCTGCGCGACCTTGAGACATTGAACGCAAGTCTGTTGCGTAGCCAAACATTTCAGAAAGAGGGATTATGGCTTTTATAAATTTAACCATGCCTCTTGTTCCCATTTCTTGGATTTGTCCTCTTTTCGAATTGATGTTACCCATAACATCTCCCATATATTCTTCAGGTGTTGTGACTTCCACTTTCATTATAGGTTCAAGAAGTATTGGATCTGCTGCTTTGGCGCCTTTTTGGAAAGCCATTGAGCCCGCTATTTTGAATGCCAATTCCGACGAGTCAACATCATGGTATGATCCATCGTAAAGTTCAACCTTGATGTCTACTACCGGATATCCAGCTACGACACCTCTTGTAAGTGCTTCTTTAATTCCTTTATCAACTGCCGGGATAAATTCTCTTGGGATTCTTCCTCCGACAACCGCATTGATAAATTCGTAACCTTTTCCTGTTTCGTTAGGACCAACTCGAAGGAGTACATGTCCATATTGACCGTGACCACCAGTTTGTTTGACATATTTTTCTTCCGCTTCGACTGTTTTTTGAATCGTTTCTCTGTATGCCACTTGTGGTTTACCGACATTAGCTTCAACTTTGAATTCTCTTTTCATGCGGTCGACGATAATATCAAGGTGAAGTTCTCCCATACCTGCGATAATTGTTTGACCTGTTTCCTCGTCTGTTCGTACTCTAAATGTAGGATCTTCTTCTGAGAGTTTTTGTAATGCGATGCCCATTTTTTCTTGATCGGCTTTTGTTTTAGGTTCGATTGCAATGTCAATAACAGGTTCAGGGAAGTCGATTGATTCAAGAATGATTGGATGTTTTTCGTCGCAAAGAGTATTTCCTGTTAAAGTTTTCTTGAGTCCTACAACCGCAGCGATATCTCCAGCCATTACTTCTTTGATTTCCTCTCTGTGGTTTGCGTGCATTTGAACAAGTCTTCCTATTCTTTCTTTTTGTTGTGATGTCGAATTATATACATAGCTTCCCGCTTCAAGCTTTCCTGAATAAACTCGTATAAATGCAAGCTTCCCGATGAATGGATCTGTTGCTATTTTGAATGCTAGAGCTGAGAATGGTGCATCAAAAGTTGCCGGGCGTGGTTCCATTGCGTCGTTGTCTGGATTTTTACCAACCATTGGTGGAACATCGAGAGGTGATGGTAAATATTTCACGACTGCATCCAAGACTAACTGAAGACCTTTGTTTTGGAGTGCTGTTCCACACATGACCGGATAGAAATGTCTTGCGATTGTGCCGAGACGAATACCTTTTTCGATTTCTTCTGCTGTAAGTTCGTTTTTTTCCAAGTATATGTTCATGAGCGTTTCGTCGTTTTCCGCGACTTTTTCCATCAAGTTTTTTCGTGCTTGTTTTACTTCTTCTCCCATTTCAGTCGGGATTTCGATTTCAATAACTTTTTCTCCGTTGTCTCCTTCGAATTGATAGCATTTGAGGTGTACGAGGTCGATAATCGCGCTGAATTCACTTTCTTGTCCAACAGGTAATTGAATGGGGATCGCATCTTTTGAAAGTCTTTTTAAAATCGAGTCGACGCTCATTTTGAAATCCGCACCGATCTTATCCATTTTATTAATGAATGCGATTCTTGGGACATTGTATTTTTCCGCTTGTCTCCATACTGTTTCAGACTGAGGTTCGACGCCTTGTGATCCGTCAAATACCGCGACGCCTCCGTCAAGAACACGAAGAGATCTTTCCACTTCGGCGGTAAAGTCCACATGTCCTGGGGTATCGATAAGGTTAATTCTGTGTAAGTCCTGTGTTCCTCTTGGAGCCCAGAAGCATGTCGTTGCGGCTGATGTAATTGTAATTCCTCTCTCTTGTTCTTGTTCCATCCAGTCCATTGTGGCGGCTCCTTCATGTACTTCACCGATTTTGTGAATTTTTCCGGTATAAAAAAGAAATCTTTCGCTTACCGTTGTTTTTCCAGCGTCGATGTGTGCAAAAATACCTATGTTTCTGAGTTTGTGTAGGTCTACGACCTTCGTTTGATCTGCCATTGTATTAATTGTTAATGATTAGTTTTTAGTAGGCTAGAGAAGATAGTGAGCTAGTTAAGAAGAGAAGAGAGGACCTAGTTTCTAGTGAAGATGGGAAGAGATAAATTAGCTAAAATTGATGATTGTTTTTTTTGAAAAAAAGTCACAATGCGTTTGATTGCTTGCGTATTATAGGGGGCAAAAGTTGAAAGTCAAGCTTGCGAAAACGAAACATCATTCAGGTTGGTAGCGAAGCGAACGGTTTATTTCGTATATTCTTCCAGTATATCCGCCAATTTGTTGTTTGACTCGATTAAGGCGTTGTAATTGTTGTAAATATTGGTGTCGTATTCTCCTACCAATTCGAGATCATTTTTGTACTCTCCGGATTTGTAATAATTGAGTATTTCCGCGTATGTACTTAGGCAGATTTCCGAGAGTGAAATATAATTGGTTAGTTCATCTTCCACGGCTTTTTCCTGGTCTAAATTTTTGCTGGCAAGAGTTAAAAGAGTTTCTATGTCTTGATGTTTTGCTTGAGTGTTTTCCAAAGCCGTTTCCATCCCCGAAGTATCTATTTCCGTTTGTTCGGTTACTATATCCGGTACGCTTGAATCATATGCCGTAATGGTATCTTTGATTAGACTGGAGTTCGCATCGAGTGCTTGAGCGATATTGTTATTATATTCAATTTCAGAAAGCTCTCCGCATCCGGATAATGTGAACACTAAAACGAGTGGAAATATTAATAATGTTTTTTTCATGTTGGTTTTTTAAGACGGGTTTAGTTTAAAATGGATTTAGTAAACTAGCAAGCTAGGAAAAGAGAGGACCTAGTAGGTTAGAGAAGAGAGTGAGCTAGTAAAGAGAAGATAAGAAAGAGAAGAAGAAAGCTTAATATTTTGCGAAGTGGGCGAAGGCTTTGTTAGCTTGAGCCATTTTATGAGAGTCTTCTTTTTTCTTTATTGCCGAGCCCTGTTGATTTGCCGCATCCATTAATTCGCCGGCAAGTTTGTTTGCCATTTTCATTCCTTTCTTTGCTCTTGATGCTTCCAAAATCCATCTAAAAGCGAGCATCGTTTGTCTTCCCGGTTTAACTTCGATAGGTATTTGGTAAACTGCGCCACCTATTCTCTTTGGGCGTACTTCCATCGCCGGTTTCACATTTTCTATCGCTCTTTCGAAAATTTGTTCAGGATCTTTCCCGCCTTTTTTCTTCAACTCTTCCAACATGTCTGCAAAAACTTTTCTTGCTACGGTTTTTTTACCTCGCTTCATTACATAATTAACGAATTTTTCTTGCAAAGGGGTTGAGCCTTCCGGTATGTAAACACATCTTTTTTGTCCCATGGTCTTCTTAACTTAAATTAATATTAATATTACTTTTTTGGTTTCTTTGCGCCGTATTTTGAACGACCTTGTTTGCGGCCTTCCACTCCTTGAGTATCCATTGTTCCCCTGATAATATGATATTTCACACCAGGTAGATCTTTTACACGACCACCCCTTATTGTTACAATCGAGTGTTCTTGTAAGTTGTGACCTTCGCCCGGAATATAAGCAATAACCATTTCTCCGTTAGTCAGTCTGACAGTCGCAATTTTCCTCAAGGCTGAATTAGGTTTTTTAGGCGTTTTGGTTGTAACTTTTACGCAAACTCCGCGCTTTTGAGGGCAGGCTAGACTTGAAGGACTGTTTTTTAAATTATTTGCGATTAATTGCAACGCCGGAGCTTTGCTTTTCCTATTTTTCTTTTTTCGACCTTTTCTGACGAGTTGGTTTATTGTTGGCATTAGACTAGTGAGCTAGTAAATTAGTAAGCTAGTGAGCTAGCTGGGGAACTTTATACCAGTTTTTTCTTGAGTGCAAGATTTTTTTTATTCTTTGCCGATTCTTTTTCTGAAAATTGCGCCTGCCGGGATGAGTTTTCCGATGATAACATTTTCTTTTAATCCTCTTAATTCGTCTATTCGTTTTGTCGTAGATGCTTCAACGAGTACACGAATTGTTTCCTGGAATGACGCGGCGGATAACCAACTTGATGTATGAAGGGCTATTCTGGTTAATCCAAGAAGCAGTCTTTCGACTTCGGCAGTTTTCTTGCCGGTTTTTTTCATTTTTTCGTTCGCTTTTTCTACCTTGATCGAATCCGCAACTTCACCTGTTAAGAACTCGGTATTTCCGGAATCCACAATCCTTGTTTTCGAGAACATTTGTCTGATGATAATTTCGATATGTTTGTCGTTGATTGTTTGACCTTGTGAGGCGTAAATACTCTGAACTTCAGACATTATGTATTTTTGTACCGCGTATATATTCGCAAGTCTTTGCAGGTCTCTTAAATTAATGTGCCCTGAAGTAAGCGGGGTGCCAATCGTAATCATTTCTCCGTTCTTTACTTTTAGTGTTCTGGTATTTGGTATTTCGTAAATTTTTTCGATGGTGCCTTCACTCAAGACTACAATTGTTGTTTTCGTAATCTTTTGGATGCTTCCCTTGCTTTCCGCTCGCAATTCTTGTTTCTTGGTTTTGTTTACAGCAATAACTTCACCTTCTTTGACCTTGTCACCTTCTTTTACATTAAGCTTGAAATTCTTGCTTATATGATAGATAAGTTCTAGTGGGTCGTTGCTGATTATTCTCACTTCATTTGTGGTTGCCTTCTGTTTAATTTTAATCTTACCGGCGACTTCCGCTATGATTGCCGGGGATTTTGGAGGACGAGCTTCGAATAACTCTTCTACACGAGTCAAACCCTGTGTGATATCCGATTCACTTGCGACACCACCCATGTGGAAGGTTCTCATTGTTAGCTGAGTACCCGGTTCGCCGATACTCTGTGCGGCGATAATACCGACTGCCGTTCCGTAATCGACTGTCTTGTTTGTACCCAAATCTCTGCCGTAACATTTTTGGCAAATTCCATCTTCTGTTTGGCAAGTCATTACAGATCTTACAGCGACCTGTTCGACATCATTATTCATGATTATTTTAATCTCGTTGTTTCCGATTTGTTCGCCTTTTTTGATTACGACCTCTCCGGTTTTTGGATTTACGACATTTTCAGCGAGAGTGCGTCCGTAAATTCTGTTTTCAAACGCTTCGCCGATTTTCTCGCTTTCCGCTTCGGTGATGTAGTGCTTATGGCCAGATCCGCAATCCTCTTCTTTGATAATGATATCTTGTACCGCGTCGACAAGACGACGGGTTAAGTAACCGGCTTCAGCTGTTTTCAAGGCCGTATCAGACTTACCTTTTCTACCTCCGTGAGTTGCAATGAAGTATTCCAAGATTGTGAAACCTTCTTTCAAACTCGATTTAACTGGAAGTTCAATTGTTTTACCGGCTGGATTTGCAACGAGACCTTTCATACCGCAGAGCTGAGTGATTTGTCCCCAGTTACCTCTGGCTTGAGAGTCAATCATGTAGAAAATATCGTTATCCTCGTCAAAAGTTTTGATCATTGCGGCTGCAATGTCGGCTTTTGCGCGAGACCAAATTTTGATTGTGTTGTTGTATCTTTCATCGTCGGTGACCAATCCTTTCCAGTATTGGTTGTTGATTTTTCTGACGATTTCATCCGCTATTTCGATGATTTTTGTTTTCTCGGCCGGGATTTGCATGTCGGCGCTTGCGATTGACAGACCTGATAAGGTCGCATATTTAAATCCAATATTCTTAATGTCGTCAGCTAATTTTGCTGTTTTTTCCGGACCTGCTTTTTCAAGAGTTTCAGTGATTAGATTCTTGAGGTCGTTTTTCTTCATTACATTATTCTTGAACTCCAATTCTTCCGGGAGGATTTGATTGAAAAGTACACGACCTACCGAAGTTTCGATAATCGTTCCGTTAATTCTTACCTTAATTACCGCTTGTAGGTGGATGTTCTCAAGTTCGTAATGCAAAATTGCTTCTTCGGCGTTACCGAAAATCATTCCTTCGCCCTTCTTGTGTTTATTCGTTCGAGTAAGGTAATAGCAACCGAGAACCATATCTTGTGCGGCGTTGATAATCGGACCGCCGGAAGATGGTTTAAGGAGGTTGCTTGTTGATGCCATTATTGCCTTTGCTTCATCTTGAGCTTTCTTGGAAAGAGGGATGTGTACAGCCATTTGATCTCCATCGAAGTCGGCGTTGAAAGCCGCGCAAACGAGAGGATGTATTTGGATGGCTTTACCTTCTATAAGTACAGGTTGGAAAGCTTGGATACCAAGTCTGTGTAGAGTTGGAGCGCGATTTAGAAGTACATAATGACCTTTTGTTACTTCTTCAAGGATGTCCCAGACCTCTTTTTTGCCTCCAAAAATAAGTTTTTCGGCGTTTTTTATGTTGTGCGCCAGGCCGTCTTTTATAAGTTTTCCGATTACAAACGGCTTGAAAAGTTCAAGAGCCATTGTTTTTGGAAGACCGCATTGGTTTAGTTTCAGTTT